>DASRBR010000399.1:0-5452 GCA_035653495.1 Verrucomicrobiia bacterium | reverse complement strand
ACTGGCATTACGAGATCCAGCACATCGGCGCGCAGACACGCTTTCTGCGATACGAAATGACCAATTCCAACCTGGTGATAGTCTATCTGGAAGCCGCGCAAAAAAGCTGGCCGGCGTGGCGCAGGAAACACGCCGACCATCCCGACTTGATTCCGCACATCATTGATTCGATCAAGGCGCGTTTTGCGGATTTTGATGTTCGCGTCATCCTGAGCGGGCACAGCGGCGGCGGCAGCTTGATTTTCGGTTATTTGAACGCGCTGGATAAAATTCCCGATGATGTCGAACGCATTGCCTTTCTGGACAGCAACTATGCGTATGACGGAAAACTCTATGCGCAAAAGCTGCTGCAATGGCTTCGCGCCTCGGATGAACACTATCTCAGTGTGCTTGCCTACAATGATGCCGTTGCCTTGCTGAACGGGACGAATTTTGTGAGCGCATCGGGCGGCACGTGGGGACGCAGCCACGCAATGCTTGCGGACATGGCCGAACTCAATTTCACCAGCAGCACAAATACTGAAACTGGTTTGGAAACTTATACTGCTTTAAACGGTTGCGTGAAATTTTTGCTGCTCGAGAATCCCGAAAAAAAGATTTTTCACACCGTGCAGGTGGAGCGAAACGGCTTCATCCAAAGCATGGTTTCGGGCACGCCGCTGGAAGGACGTGGTTACGTGTATTTCGGCCCGCGCGCGTACACGAATTGGATTGCTGGGGGATTAGACGGTTACATGGTTAAATAGTTAAATCGTTACAATAAGTTGCATCGTTGTAACCATTTAACAATTTAACGATGTAACGATTCAGCCGCCTTGAATTCCCGCTTGCACTCCACGATGTTGATGATAATTCTTTCGGGCTGTTTATGAAATACAAGATTGCTCAACGCGCAATGTCGCTGACTCCGTCGCTCACGCTGGCCATTGATTCCAAGGCCAAGCAGATGAAGGCTGAGGGCGTGGACGTGGTTGGCTTTGGCGTCGGCGAACCGGATTTTGATACGCCGCAACATATCAAGGACGCCGCGATCAAGGCGCTCAACGACGGTTTCACGAAATACACGGCGGCGGCGGGCATTCCCGAATTGCGCCAGGCCATCGCCGATAAATTCAAGCGCGACAACGGACTGAGTTACAAGCCGTCGCAAATCATCGTTTCCTGCGGCGGCAAGCATTCCTGTTACAATATTTTCATGGCAACGTGCGAGGAAGGCGACGAAGTCGTCATCCCCGCGCCGTACTGGCTCAGTTATCCCGAAATGGTGAAACTCGCGGGCGCGACGCCGGTCATTTTGAAGACGACGGACAAGACCGAATTCAAGGTCACGCCGGCGCAATTGCGACAGGCCATCACGCCGAGAACGCGCGTTTTCATTTTGAATTCGCCGAGCAACCCGACTGGGACGATTTACACACGTGAAGAAATCAAGGCGCTCGGCGATATTTGTGTGGAGAAAGGCGTGCTCATTTTGAGCGATGAGATTTACGAGAAGCTTGTCTATGATGGCGCGGAACACGTGAGCGTGGCGAGCTTTTCGCAGGCGCATTACGAACACACCGTCATCGTGCACGGATTTGCCAAGGCATGGTCCATGACCGGCTGGCGCTTGGGATTCATGGCCGCGCCGGAACCGATCGCAAAAGCGGTTGATGCGATCCAGGGCCACAGCACGAGCAACCCGACTTCGTTCGCGCAAAAGGGCGGAGTGGCCGCATTGAATGGCCCGCAGGCCCATTTGAAAGGCTGGCTCGCGGAATTCGCCAAGCGCCGCGGCTATGCGCACAAGCGATTGAACAGCATTCCCGGCATCAGTTGCGTGAATGCGAAAGGCGCGTTTTATCTCTTCCCGAACATCTCGAAATTCGGGCTTAACTCGACCGATTTTTGCGCGAAGCTGCTGGAGCAGGAAAAAGTGGCGATGGTTCCCGGCATTGCGTTCGGCGCGGACGAATATCTGCGCATCAGTTATGCGACCAGCATGGCGAACATCGAAAAAGGACTCGATCGCCTGGAGAAGTTTTGTAAAGGGCTCGGCGCGCAGAAAAACTAAACTGTTCATTGGCAGGCTCTGATCTTTACTTCAACTGCTGCGCCAATTGTTTTCCCAAAGCCTCCGCTTTATTGGGTCTTGCCTTGCCTTCCGCACGTCGCACTGGACCCTCGCGAAACGAAACCGCGCGCATTCGAATCTGATTTCCTTCGATTTCCGCATACGCAGCGACGGGGCTTTGACAGCCTCCACCCATCGCAGCGAGAAACGCGCGCTCGGCGGCCACGCATTGCTGCGTTTCGAGATGGTTGATCTTTTCGCAAACAGACGCGATGCGTGCATCGTTTTTGCGCGTTTCAATGCCGATCGCGCCCTGGCCGACGCATGGCAGCATGACGTCCGTTTCAAGCACTGTTGCCAGCAAGCCTTCAGGCACATCGTTGCCCAAAAATTTTCCATCAGCGGCGACTTGATAACCAAGCCGGTCCAAACCGGCGGCGGCCAGAACTATGGCGTCCATTTCGGTTTTGTCAGCAAGCTTCTTGATGCGCGTGAGAACGTTGCCACGCAACTCAACGATTTTTAAATCCGGGCGATGCTGGAGCAATTGCGCTTTGCGTCGCGTGCTGCTTGTCCCGACAACAGCGCCTTTGGCCAAATCAGCAATCGCAAGGTGCGACGGATAATCGTGCTTGCCCGAAGCGCGATAGATCAGCACGTCGCGGACATCCGCGCGCTTGCCCACTGCGCCGAGCATGAGACCATCCGGCAATTCCGTCGGCAAATCTTTCAAACTGTGGACGGCAATATCGGCTTCCTTTTGCAGCAAGGCGATTTCGAGTTCCTTTGTGAAAAGTCCTTTTGGCAATTCATGGCCTTCCTGCGCCATCGAAGCCTTTTGCAATCTATCGCCGGTCGTCTTGACGATCTCCAGTACGAACGTGTACTCGGGACATGCGATCTTGCATTGCGCCAGGAGATTATGGGCCTGCGCAAGCGCGAGCGGGCTTCCGCGAGTCACGATGGTGATGGTTGTTTCGGGGTTCATCGAGGTTTCACGCAACAAGCACGCAACACTCACCCGCGTTCATTCATGGCCGAAAATGGGTTCTGTTGTTCCTGTCGCGCCGGACGGCCTTTCTGCGCCCAGGAGCGCCCTCGCTTTTTCACGGATGATGGCCTCGCACCGGGCGATTTCTTCCTTGCGCTGCTTCAAATAATCATCAGCGATGGCCTGCAGGTCGTCAATGTTGTAGAGATAAACGTTCTCCAGGAAATTTACCTCGGGCTCGATGTCCCGCGGGACAGCGATATCAATCAGCAGCAGCGGACGGTTCCTGCGCTGCTTCATCAATGGCGCGAGTTTCGCGCGGTCAATCACATAATGCGGCGCGGAGGTGCTGCTGATGACAATGTCAATCTTTGGAAATTCCGCCGCCCATTCGTCAAAATGGACCGCGCGTCCGCCAAGTTGCGCGGCAAGCTCGACTGCGCGTTCGTGCGAGCGATTGGAAACGATGATGCTGTGCGCGCCGCGGCTGAGCAACGCCCGAGCGGTTTTTTCGCTGGTATCGCCGGCGCCGATGACCATGACCTGATGGCCGTTCAATTCGGTGAAAATTTTCTCCGCAAGTTCGACCGCAACCGAACCCACCGAAACACTGCCGCGCTGGATGTTCGTTTCAGTGCGAATATGTTTGGCAGCATTGAACGCCTTTTGAAACGCCTTGTTCAACCGGCTGCCGCAATGGCGATGTTCCAGCGCGATGCTGTAGGCTTTTTTGAGCTGGCCGAGGATTTCCGTTTCACCCAGCACCATTGAATCCAGCCCCGCGGCGACCTTGAACAGATGCTCGATGCTATGCGGCTCGGTGAGCGTGTAAAGCTCGTCCGTGAGAGGGTCGCGGTAATCGTGACAGTTGACCAAAAATTCGCGCAGCGCGGGAAATGCGCGGCTCGGTTCCATCGCCGTGACCGCGTAAAGCTCGACGCGGTTGCAAGTGGAAAGAATCACCGCCTCGCTGGCGATGCCCGAATCGCGCAGCAATTGCAGCGTGGCCGGGATGCGCGCCTCGGCAAAGGCGAACCGTTCGCGCACCGTGACGGGCGCGGAATGGTGGCTCAGGCCTATGACGACAAGTGACATCAGGAAGTGCGGAGTGTGGATTGCGGATTGCGGAGTGACGCAATTTTGTGCCGAAAACAAAATTCGCGCATGGAATCCCAGGTCTTGGGTAGGGACGGCGCGCTGCGCCGTCCGCGGATATCGCAGCGCGATGTCCCTACCAGGAGGCCCGGACGATTGATTTTGAGATTTGGTTCCAAGCGAAAGTTTAGGATCTGTGCATCGGAGACAGGAGCATGAACCCCCAGAAGGTCAGCAGAATGAAGGCGAAACTGCCCAACGCGCCGAGAGCGAATCGGCGCCCTCCGCCCTTGCCGCGCCAATGCATCGTCAACAGGCTGAAGTAAACCAGCCATACGAAAATAGACCAGAAAATGATGGGATCGTTTTGGAAAAGAACGTGATGGTTTTGCCATGAGAGCACCGGATAGATCGAAAGGCCGGCTGTGAGCAGGACCAGTCCCGCCGCGATGAGACGGCTCGCGAGCAATTCCAGCCGTTGGATGGGCGGCAATCGCGACAGGATGGCGCGAAGTTTGTGGAATTTGAGATCATGGTCTTGCGTCAGATACATGAGCGCGGCGACCGAGCCGAGCCCGAAAGCGCCGAAAGCCAGAAAAATAAGCGCGGCATGGAGGCTGGCCCAGGCATTGCCGAAAATCGGCGTCGGGCCATGCGGAGGATCCAACGCAGGCATCAATCCGAACACGCCCATGACGAACAAAATCGGTGAGGCAAATGCGCCGAGAAACCGCAGGCGCGACCACGCTCCCACCAAAAGGTAAACCGCGACAATCGTCCACGAGATGAACGTGGTGGCTTCGTAAAGGTTGTTGACGGGACAGTGTTGTAGGGAAAAACCGCGCTTGATCATGGCCGTGGTATGCAACACAAACGCGGCGAGCAGCAGGAAATAATTGTTTCGATTATCCTGACGGAAGCCTTTGCGCCACAGAAAGATGGAATAAATGACGCTCAAGCCGTAAATGACCACGGCCAGCAGGAAAAAATGTCTATCGGTGAACCAGGACACGCGTTTAGATTAAACCAGCGCGGCACCGGTGCAAGGGGCAAGTTCTGTGCTTGGTGGGCATGGGGGGAGGGGGGTGTTTTTTGGCGGGTTAAAGCGGGTTCAAGTGGTTTTAAGCGGGTTTTCAAGTACTTACGCATGAGCGCAGAATCGGTGCATCGGAGTCTTGGAGATGACATGAGTAGTTGGCAGGCGAACGCAGGCGCGCTACACCTGCCAACACAATGAATAAACACACATCCAATAACTCCAAAGTTCGCGTGGAGCAAGCCGCGAATATTCAGCCTCAAATCATCAAGCTCGG
>DASRBR010000398.1:0-2340 GCA_035653495.1 Verrucomicrobiia bacterium | reverse complement strand
TTGCGCCTGGAGGAACTTTTGCAGTTGGTCGAGCAGGACATCGCGCGGGCCGGGTTGCTCGATTACCTGCGCTCCGGCGTATTCATTTGCGGCGGCGGCGCGCGCATTCCCGAAATCGTGAAACTTGCAGAAAGGGTATTTCAACTGCCGGTTTCGCTTGGCAAAACCAATTCCATCAGCGGCATCCGTTCCGCGCTGGACCAGCCGGAATTTGCGACGGCCATTGGTCTGGTGAAGTTCGGCTCCTTTCAGCAAAAGAAACGCGCCGGCAGCAGAATTTTTGGCGAAGGATTCAAGAAAACCATCGGGGAGATTTTTAATCGCAAGTGAATCACGTGCGAAGTTAGTAGCGCGGACTTCCAAGTCCGCTGTATCGCGGGTTTCCAAACCCGCGTGCAGAAGCAATGGCCGCCGATTTGGAAATCGGCGATACAGCAGGTTTGGAAACCTGCGCTACGAAACTGAGGCGTTCGATTGGATGTTTAAATTAAGGTGCTAAATCTATGCAAGCAGAAGCGAACCAGCAGACCGAGAGTGGATTGACAAAAAAACTGACATTGAAAGTTTTCGGCGTAGGCGGGGCGGGCGGCAACGCAGCGGATTACATGGCCCGGCAGGATTTCGCCGGCGTGAGTATCATTGCCATCAACACCGATGCGCAGGCGCTGGCGCAGTTGGCCACTGTTGAAAAAATGACCTTGGGCGCGAAATTGACGCGCGGCCTGGGCACGGGAGGAGACCCTGAGATGGGTCGCGCCGCGGCGGAAGAGGACATGGAAAAGATCCGGTCCATGTGCGCTGGCGCGGATATCGTGTGCGTGGTCGCGGGATTGGGCGGCGGCACGGGTACCGGCGCAGGGCCGGTCGTGGCGCGATTGGCGAAGGAAAGTGGCGCGTTGGTTTTGGGCATTGTCACTCTGCCGTTTGAATTTGAAGGCCCGCGCCGTTCGCGACAGGCGCAACTGGGCTTGCGCGATTTGAAGCGGGCGGCGGACGGCGTGATTTGCCTGCCCAACCAGAAAATTTTCAAACTGATTGACGAGAAAACGAGCGTCAATGAAGCGCTGAAGATCACCAACGAACTGCTGGCCCAGGGTGTGCGCGGCATCTGGCGTTTGCTGACGCAGACGGGATTGATCAATGTGGATTTCAACGACCTTTGCGCGGTGTTGCGCGGGCGGCATGAGGAAAGTTCGCTGGCGACGGTCGAGGCTTCCGGTGAAAATCGTTCGCACGAAGTGATCGAGAAGTTGATGTCGCATCCGTTTTTGGAAGCGGGCCAATCGCTGGCCGAAGCCGATACGGTGCTGGTCAGCCTGACCGGCGGGCCCGAGATGACCATGGCTGAAGTGAATCGCATAATGGAACAGATCAACCGCCAATGCGAAAACGCGCACATCATCATGGGCGCCGGCCTGCAGGAAAGTTATGCCGGGCGTTTGTCGGTGACATTGGTGGCCTCGCGCCAAAACGAAAATCTTCGCCAGCGCGAAGAACGACAGCCGACCCGCAGCGCCTCAGCTCAAAAGGACGCTATGGATGCCGGGCAAGAGCAGGTGCACGAGATTGCGAATCCGACCGCTGCGACGCGTCCGCCGTCGCGTTATGTTCCGCCAGCGCCAGCACTCACGCCCCAGCAAACCGAGCGCCTGCTGACCACGCAACAGGGCGGTTCGCGGTCGCGCAAAAAGAGTGCAGTCATGCGCCAAAGCACGCTGGCATTGGAAATTGTTTCAAAGGGCCGTTTCGAAAAAAGCGAACCGACCATTCATCACGGCGAAGATTTGGACGTGCCGACTTATATCAGGCGCGGCGTGGCGTTGAATTGATCAAAGCTTTGGGCAAACGCCTTGCGACCTACCGGTCGAATGCTTCTTTTCCCTTTTGCCTTCGGCTCAACCGGCTAATATTTTGGAAATGGCGCTTTTGCCATATTTAGTTGGGCTGTTGGCTTTCGCCGGGATGAGTTTCTTTTTCGCGCTGGCGGAATCGGCCTTGTTCTCGCTCGGCAAATGGCAACTGCGGCAAATGGCCGAACGTTCGCCAGCAGTCGGCGGCTTGGTCGCGAGATTGCTCACCGAGCCGCAACATCTCCTCGCCACGATTGTGCTCGGCAACACCGTCGCCAATGCCTCCATCCTCGGCATCACGCTTTGGTTTGCGCCGTGGGGCCGAATGCTTTGGTTCGTTTATCTGCCGGCGTTGCTGGTTCTCATCCTCGTCGGATGCGAAGTCGCGCCCAAGACGCTCGCAGTGCGTTCGCCGGAATTGTGGGCGTTGCGTGTGGCGCGTCCCATGCTCTTCCTGCAAAAATTTTCCGGCCCTTTCCGCCGTATCGCG
>DASRBR010000397.1:0-7073 GCA_035653495.1 Verrucomicrobiia bacterium | reverse complement strand
CCAAAACCACTCCTTCCAGTCGCCCAGGCGAGACAATCTCCTGCACGCCGCTCAAAACCTTCTGGCAGGTTTTCTCTAGCAACTTTTCCAACGCGTCACTTCCATCAATTGTGAAACGCGATGTACCAGTTGACTTTGCTTGCGGCACTTGGGCCGGGTCATCTGCAAGTGCATTCGAGATTTCAAATCTAGAATTTGAAACTTTTGAAGACCTCCCCCCGCGCCGGTTTCGGCGATAGCGTCGCAAACGAACTTGTGTCGTCCCGGTCACGTGTTTTGTGGGGATTGGTGGTAATAGGCCCAGCCTTCGCGGAACCCGGCCAGCTTGGCCATGCGTTGACGGCAACGGATGCGAACAGCATGCGGAAATTCCCGCAGGCGCCGGTTCGCGGCGCAAAACCGCAGATCGCGCAATGCGTCGCGCACGGAGCCGAGCATCACTGTTCGCAGCCAGTTGATTTCCGTGGGCGCTCCCTTCCAGACGGCCGCCAGCGCCTTGCCTTCGCCAAAGCTGCGCTTGTGCGCTTGATGCGGTGTGTAATTATGCGAATGCATCACCACGGATTCCGGGCAATAGACCACTTCGTAACCTTCCGCGCGGCACCAGCGGGTGTATTCATCGTCCTCCGAGTATTGCATTTTTTCCAGAAAGCCGCGTTTGGCCCAGACGTCCTTGCGCAAGCCGCTGCTGACCATGCTGAAAAAATGTTCCCAACGCTCCGATTCCCGATGCGGACCGAAACACCGTTCATAATCGCACGCGTAAACCGCCTCGCAATCCGGGCGCGGAATCTGCCGTCCAAAAACCGCCGCCACGCGCGGATTCATCAATGGCTGCACCAACGGGCCCAGCCAGTTTGTTCCCTGGGGCGTGGCATCGGCATTCAGGAAGATGCCAAAATCGGATTGGGCGAGATTCATGCCCAGGTTCATCACGCGGCTGGGATTGTAGTTCTGCGGCAGGATACGGACGAAATGTTGCGGCCGCGCCGCGCGGATGAGTTCCACCGAGCCATCGGTCGAGCCGGAATCAATGACGATCAACTCCCAATTCCGATGTTCCTGCGCCTTAAGGGCAGGCAGCGTATCGCGCAACGCCCAACCTTCATTGAACGAGCGCAAGATGATGCTCACGAAGGGCTCATCGTTTTTTCGCGTTTTGCGAGGTTCCATATACTGAATTGACGCCACCTCCAACCTGACTGATGTTGGTCCCGAAATTCGGGGACAATATATCCAAGTTGCGTGGTTTGAGTTGATAGGGCATTTTACCCACGCAAAATGCGGTATTTGCGCGGAAGCGAATTACGGCTCAACGATTCAGCTTTGAAAGGCAGTTTAGGAAGAAAAAGTGCTTGCAATTGGGTTTTGGATTGATACGTTCTCCGTTCCTTTTGAAAGATTAAGAATTTTATGTCAAAGTTTTGCGAAATCACCGGCACCGGCCCGATGAAGGGCAACCACATCTGGCGCAGCGGCAAGGCGAAGAAAAAAGGCGGCATCGGCACACACGTGACGGCCATCACCAAGCGCCGTTTCATGCCCAACCTGCAGCGCGTCAAGGCGCTCATCGACGGCGAAGTGCGCTACATCCGCGTCACCGCCAGCGCCCTAAAGAAGGGCATGGTCGTCAAAGCCCCGAAGCGCAAGTGGAAGAAGGGTGAAGGCGCGACCGCCAAAGCCTGATTTGTCTCACAATTCCGTGCAAGCGAAGCCGATGAATGGCTTCGCTTTTTTATTTTTTGTGGTACGGCAAAGCTGGCGTTTTGCCCAAATTAACAAAGTTCATCTTTGAGAAGTGCGCTCGTCCATTAAACACTAGGCTTTCAGCTTCTTTTCCAAAATTTCGCCGACGAGGTTCGGGTTCGCCTTGCCCTTGCTTAATTTCATCACCTGGCCTTTGAGGAAGTTCAACGCGGCAACTTTCCCGGCGCGAAAATCCTCGGCGCTCTTGGGATTGGCGGCGATGACTTCGTCGCAGAATTTTTCGATCGCGCCGGTGTCGCTCACTTGCGCCAACCCTTTCTTCTCCACGATTGCGCCGGCCTTTTCGCCGCTGGCGAACATTTCCGCAAAAACATCCTGCGCGATCTTGCTGCTGATCTTTCCGCTGTCCACCAACGCCACCAATTCAGGAATGTCCGACGGCTTGACCTTCACCGTGTCCAGCGGCGTTTGCGTTTCGGTTATTTTTGCGCGCAGATTATTGATGACCCAGTTGGCGACGGCTTTCGGGTTTTTCGCGCCGGCGATGGCTGCTTCAAAATAATTTCCCAACGGCACGTCATTACGAACGTCTCCGCGTCTGGCGCGGGCAATTGATAGCTGTTCATGAAACGCTGCTTGCGCGCCAGCGGCAGTTCCACCACGCGTTTGCAAACTTCCGCCAGCCATTCTTCCGTCGGCTCGAACGGCATCAAATCCGGCTCGGGAAAATAACGGTAATCATGCGCCTGCTCCTTCGTGCGCATCGTTTCGGTGATGCCCGCGACGTCGTCCCAACGCCGTGTTTCCTGCGTCAACTTGCCGCCCTTGTTCAGGACCTCGATCTGGCGCGGGATTTCGTATTCCAACGCTTTGCGCACGCCGCTGAAGCTGTTCATGTTCTTGATCTCGATCTTCGCGCCGAGTTCCTTCTGGCCCTTCGGACGCACGCTTACGTTGACGTCGCAACGGACCATGCCTTTTTCCATGTCGGCATCGCTGACGCCGCCATAGATCAGGATGTCCTTCAGCGCATTCAGATAAATGTAGGCCATGTCCGCGCTGGTGATGTCCGGCTCGGAAACAATTTCCAGCAACGGCACGCCGGCGCGGTTGAAATCCACCCCGCTGTTCCGCTCGAAATGGAAATTCTTGCCGACGTCCTCCTCCAAGTGCGCGCGGGTGATGCGCACGCGCGAAATACCGCCTTCGAACTCGAAATCCACGTAACCGTTGGCCGTGGACGGCTTGTCGTATTGCGTGATCTGGTAATTTTTCGGCGCATCGGGATAAAAATAATTTTTGCGGTCGAACTTCGCGAAGCGCGGGATGGTGCAATTGAGCAGATAACCGCAAAGAACGGTCAGGCGCAAGCCCTCGTCATTTGCGACCGGCAACACGCCGGGCAAACCGAGGCAGACGGGGCAGACGTTGGTGTTCGGCGGCGCGCCGAATTCATTGGGACAACCGCACCACATCTTCGATTTCGTTTTGAGCTGGACATGAGTTTCCAGCCCGATGACAGCTTCGTATTCCATAAACCGGTCAAAACAGATTAACCCAGCGACAAATGGCCGCAACCAAATTGGAACGCACGGCTGCGTTGGCATGTTGCGCCGGCTCGTCTCCTTGAGGGTTTGTCCGATCCGAGAAGCCCCGAACGACGAACATGGAACGCCAAATAGCTGGAAATCAGGAACATTCGATGTTCGACATAAGCGGGCAGGGCTGTCCGCGCTCCCGACGTTGGCCGCTCGATGGTTCATGGTCTTAAGTCGTTGGCACATGCGATCAAATTTTTTTTCATTATCCCGGAATATCCCGGAATATCCCGGTCAAAGTGCAACCAGGTGAAACAAGGTGAAACGGAAGTGAAACGCCTCCTGGATCCGATGCTGGATGCTGGCACACGATGGTAGGGACGGACCGCTGGGCCGTCCGCGCTCGAACCGCACGCAAAATTTTTCCCGTAAGTGAAACAAGCTGAAACAAGGTGAAACAAGGTGAAACGGAAGTGAAACGCCTCCAGTATCCGATGCTGGATGCTGGCACACGACGGCAGGGACGGACCGCTGGGCCGTCCGCGCTCGGACCGCTCGCAAAATTTTCCCCGTAAGTGAAACAAGCTGAAACAAGCTGAAACAAGCTGAAACGAGGTGAAACACCCAGTCAGATTTGGCGTGAATTTCACGCCAAGTGCCCGCGTAAGTGAAACGTTCCTGGCAGGGACGGGCTGCTGAGCGTCCACGCAGAGGTGAAACGCGCGGCAGCGCCTTGGATTGCGGTAGCCCTCTACCGCTTTCGGAAGTCCGGGAATGTCCGAAAAGCGCGATACCAAACCGATGGTGCTAGCAGCAAAGTCAAAGCGGCAGAGGACTGCCGCAATCCAAGGCAGGCTTCGCCTGCACCCGATGCAGAGCTCGACCAGCCTGAGCGTATGGTGTCCATGCTTTAGCATGTCCGAAGACCGCACGCTGAAGCTGAAGCGTGGACACCGAACCGATTGGGGTAGGGACGGACCGCCGGGCCGTCCGCGGACATCGCAGCGCGATGTCCCTACCACGGCCCCGCAGCAGCGCGGCCCTACCGACTGCGGCCTCTCCTGCGTCCCATTCGTCCCATTCACCATTTTATTTTCAATGGTCATTTGGGACCAGATTACCATGGCGACTTTCTAAAAATGAAACGTACCGTAGGTTTGACAGCATTTTTTTATTTGATGAATCTTTGTGAAAAAAAGCGGGTTTGAACCAATGTTTATGCGGGTTTGATGCTTTTCAAAAAAGTGATGTTTTTGGAGGGTCTAAAAAAACTATTTTTCCTACACGCCAAAAGCCCCGTTTTCCTGCCAAACGGCACCTTTTTTCACCCCGCAGACGCGGACGCCTGAAGAACTGGTTGAATATCAGCAGCTTGGGCGAATCCGGCAACCGGATCGCCTGCCGACAATCACCAGACAGGGGATGCCGTTCGCATAAATTTTGTCAGGGACTCCCAAGGGAAAGAAGGTTTTAGACGCAAAACGCGGCTTGTGAATCTGTCGGGGCGGGGCTATCAATATTCGATGATTGCGCCGGAAGAAGTTTTCGAGGGTGACTGGCTGGATTGGCACAGGCTGACACCGTTGGAACGATGGCGAGAAAGCCAAAAACTCTGGGCGCATTACCTTGCCATAGGAGGATCCCTTGACCCCGAACCCGATCCGGAAAGTCCTTTCTACGATGGCAGCGCACCGGGTCCGCGCCCTGTTGATGGGCGGACAGGCTTGCGTGTTCTACGGCGCGGCGGAGTTTAGCCGCGATACGGACCTAGCCATCCTGGCTGATGCCGAGAACTGGAAGCGCCTTACAAAGGCCTTGAGCCAACTGGAGGCAAGTTGCATTGCCGTTCCTCCCGCAAGATTGGAATATCTTCTCCGCGGCCACGCCGTTCACTTTCGATGTCACCATCCGGATGCTGAAAATATGCGTGTGGATGTAATGTCGGTCATGCGGGGCGTTGATGATTTTCCAAGGCTCTGGGAGCGACGAACGTCGTTGGCGGACTCTGACGGGATGATTTATGAATTGATATCTTTGCCAGACCTCGTGCTCGCAAAAAAGACCCAACGCAGCAGGGATTGGCCGATGATCACGCGACTTGTGCAGGAGGATTACATGGCGAACCGCGCAAAAGCAGAACCAGCCCAGGTGCGTTTTTGGCTGCGGGAATTGCGCACGCCCGAAATGATGATCGAAGCCGTGAATGCCCATCCAGAGATGGCTTCACAGATGATGACCGTGCGTCCGCTGCTTGCCCTGGCAGTGCAAGGATTGCCAGCCGAGTTGGAATGCGCCTTGGGAGAAGAAGAGAAACTGGAACGCGAAGCCGACCGGGTTTATTGGAAGCCTTTGAAGGAGGAACTCGAACGACTTCGGCATCACCATCCAAAATGAGTAGGTAATTGCCGAAACAGAACTTTCCCACGGTCAAGTCGTTGCCCCAAACTATTTGTCCTCTGCTCTGTGTTCTTCAATGTAAGTTTGATGGCCTCGCGAATTCTTTTCAGAGTTTCGTTTGGCGATTGTCCTTGCGTATGGCAATGACGATCTTAAATCGCCTTTTCATTTGCTGAATGTGCAGACCGGTATTTGTACTGCAATTGCAACTATTCTAAAAACCTTTCACAATTTCGGCCTCTCCTTATGCCATTGCGTGCTCTGCTCGTACGCGTGGGCGAGCTTGAGAATCGTTTCTTCGCCGAATGGCTTGCCCAACAGTTGCAAGCCGATGGGCAGCTTGGGATTGGCGGTGAATCCGCACGGCAAACTCAATCCGCAGATGCCGCCGAGATTGCACGAGATGGTAAAGATGTCCGAAAGATACATCTGCAGCGGGTCGTCGGATTTTTCGCCGATCTTGAACGCGGGCGTGGGCGACGTAGGCGTGACGATGGCATCGACTTTCTCGAAGGCTTTCAGAAAATCCTGGCGGATGAGCGTGCGGACCTTTTGCGCGCGCAGATAATAGGCGTCGTAATAACCACTGCTCAATACATACGTGCCCAGGATGATGCGCCGCTTGACTTCCGCGCCGAAACCCGCACCGCGCGTGTTGCCGTAAAGCGAAATGGGATCGTTGCCCTCGACGCGCGCGCCGTATCGGATGCCATCGAAACGCGCCAGGTTCGCGCTGGCCTCGGCGGTTGCAATGATATAATACGTCGCGACCGCGTAATCGGTGTGCGGCAGCGAAATCTCAACGATTTCCGCGCCGAGCGATTGCAAATGTTTCACCGCGGCCTGCACTGCGGCGTTCACTTCGGGAGCAAGCCCGCCAATCATGTATTCCTTGGGCAAGCCGAGCTTGAGGCCTTTGATTTCGCCGGTCAGACTTGCGGCATAATGCGGCACGGGATGCGGCACGCTGGTGGAATCGCGCTTGTCCAAACCGCTCATCACTTCGAGCAACGTGGCGGAGTCGCGAACGTCCTTGGTGAACGGCCCAATTTGGTCGAGCGACGACGCGAATGCCACCAATCCATAACGCGAGATGCGCCCGTAGGTTGGTTTCAATCCCACAACACCGCACAATGCCGCTGGTTGACGAATCGAGCCTCCGGTGTCGGTGCCGAGGGCGGCGATGCATTCATCCGCGGCAACCGCTGCTGCCGAGCCGCCGGATGAACCGCCGGGGATTCGAGTCGTGTCCCACGGATTGCGCGTGACGCCGAACGCGGAATTTTCCGTCGAACTGCCCATGGCAAATTCGTCCATGTTCAAACGCCCGAAAACGATGGCGCCCGCAGCGCGCAATTTCGCGATGGCCGTGGCGTCGTAAGGCGAAATAAATTTGCCGAGAATTTTGGAGGCGCAATTGAGCGGCTGGCT
>DASRBR010000396.1:0-3552 GCA_035653495.1 Verrucomicrobiia bacterium | reverse complement strand
CTTGATCCGTTGCCAGAAGCCAGGAGAACGTTTTGAAACCCGGACACTGCCGGAAAGGAAAAAAGACCAGGAAAGCTTTTAATAAAAGAAAAAACCAAAAAAGGCGCTATGTATCGCTTGACATTACTCATAGCAGTGCGGCAGTCCTCTGCCGCTTTGAGGATGGAATCCATGATCTAAAATGCGTTTGGCGTATTCGCGGCGGTTCGAAAGCGGTAGAGGACTACCGCACTCCAAGACGCTATCGCGACCCCCGCGCTTTTCGGGGATTTTCGCGCGTTTGGAGTGCTTCGCGGCATTCCGTGCCATTTTGGCGCATTTTGTTCCATATCTGTTCCACAAAGGGTCGCAGGCGTTGCACCTGGTCGCACCTTGTTGCACTTACACCACGCTAAAACACGATAAAACACGCTATTTTTAAAAAATTTATTCGCCAAGTGGTCGGACGACCAAACCAATGAAACATCGAACATCCAACATGAACCCCGACATCCGATGTCGGGGCGGGCGCCCAACATCGAATGTTCCTGATTTCCTGCGATGGAGCATTCGATGTTCAACGTATGCACTGCGACGTCAGGGCCAAACAAGCCAAACAGGGAAATTGCCAATAAATCCTCGTCTGCGGAATCGTTTTGTTTTAATTATGGATCACCACCTCCGGTGATTTGATGAAGAAGATTTTCGCAAATGTGTTTTGGTTCTTGCTGGCGGTTGCAGGCGCATGGGCCTACGCAACGCTCGCGCTGCATCGCGGTGAAACCATCAATTCCATTTACATCCTGATCGCGGCGCTGTGCTCGTATGCGATCGGTTTCCGGTTTTATTCGAAATGGATCGCCACGCGCGTGCTGGTGCTGAACGACCGCCGCGCGACGCCGTGCGAAGTCAAGGACGACGGCCGCGATTACGTGCGCACCAACAAATGGATCGTATTCGGCCATCATTTCGCCGCGATTTCGGGTCCGGGTCCGCTGGTCGGTCCGGTGTTGGCGGCGCAATTCGGGTATTTGCCGGGAACGTTGTGGATATTGATCGGCGTGGTGCTGGGCGGCGCGGTGCAGGATTTTGTCATCCTTTTCTGCTCGTTGCGCCGGAACGGAAAATCACTCGGCCAAATGGTGCGCGAGGAGATGAACACCGTCGCCGGTTTTCTTGCGATGCTTGCGGTGCTGGCCATCCTGATCATCCTGCTGGCGGTGCTGGCATTGGTGGTGGTGAACGCGCTCGCGGAAAGTCCGTGGGGCATCTTCACCGTGGGCGCGACGATTCCCATCGCGATGTTCATGGGCGGTTATCTGCGGTTCGTGCGCGTCGGGAAAGTTTTGGAGGCATCGGTGATCGGCATTGCGCTGCTGCTGGCGGCGGTCTGGGGCGGACAATTCGTGCACACTCATGCGCATTTGTCGCAGGCGCTCACGTTCAAGCCGGAACCACTGGCCTGGGCTATCATTCTTTACGGACTGGCGGCAAGCGTGCTGCCGATCTGGCTGTTGCTCGCGCCGCGCGATTACCTGAGCACGTTCATGAAGCTAGGAACGATTTTTGCGCTGGCATGCGGAATTTTTCTCGTGCTGCCGAACCTGCAAATGCCGGCCTTGAGCCGGTTCGTGAACGGGTCCGGCCCGGTCGTGCCGGGAAAACTGTTTCCGTTCTGCTTCATCACGATTGCGTGCGGCGCGATCTCCGGTTTCCACACGTTGATTTCGAGCGGGACAACGCCAAAAATTTTGACGCGCGAATCGTATGCGCGGCCTATAGGTTACGGGGCGATGTGCCTGGAATCGTTGGTGGCCATCATGGCCTTGATCGCAGCGTGCACGTTGCAACCGGGTGTTTACCTGAGCATGAACATGAAGGGTGCGCCAGCGGCGACAGTGGAAAAGGTGAACGGCTGGGGCTTTCCGGTCACGACGGAACGCATGGATGAACTGGCGGCGCAAAGTGGGGAGAAGACGTTGTTCGGGCGCACGGGCGGCGCGGCGACGTTGGCGGTGGGCATGGCGCAAATTTTTTCCAAAGCAGTCAACGGGCGCTGGCTCGACCTGTGGTATCACTTCGCCATCATGTTCGAGGCGCTTTTCATTTTAACGACGCTCGACGCCGGGACGCGCGTGGGACGTTATTTGTTGCAGGACGTTTTGGGCAACGCATGGAAACCGCTCGGCGACACGAAAAACATGGCCGCGAACGTGACCACGAGCAGTTTGATGGTCGCGCTGTGGGGATTCTTTTTGATCCAGGGCGTGCGCGACCCGGAAGGCGGCATCAAAGCGCTTTGGCCGGTTTTCGGCATCGCCAACCAGATGCTCGCGGCCATCGCGCTGTGTTTGGCGACGACGGTGATCCTGAAAATGCAATTGGTTAAGACCAGCCGGATCGGAAAACCGGTCTTTGCATTGGTGACCTTGCTGCCGTTGCTTTGGCTGCTCGCCGTGACGATGACCGCCGGGTGGCAGAAAGTTTTTTATCAAGAGACCCGGCCCAATTTTTCCAAGATCGGCTTTCTGCAAATCGCACAAGGGCTGGAGAAGGAATCCGTTTCCTTGCAAGCGGCCATAGACGCGGCGCGAAATTCAGGTGATGGAGCGGCTTTGCAGACCGCCGAGAACGCCCTGCGAAAAAACCGGATCGACCATTTCAACCAAATGGTGGACACAGTGGTGGTCACCTTCTTCCTCATCATGATCGCCGCGATCTTTGTGATCAGTGTCTGGGAATGGATGATGTTGCTGTTGCGCAAACGCGCCGCGACATTGCGCGAGAGCGAGACGGTCTGGCTGCCGGAATACGCGATGGCGGAATCGCGGCCCGTCAATGTGCTGGGCGTGGTGGCCTTGAGTTGCGCGCTGGCGAAGGAATTGTCCGGCGAGGCGCATTTGGAGCGGGCGCAGCAATTGGCGATGCAATGCAATTGCCAGGCCGTCGAAATCAATTTGCTGGGCGAAAAGAAATCATCCTGCGCAAAAACTGCGGAGCAAATTTATGTCGAAGAAACGAAGCGCCGCTTTGATGGCGTGAAGAGGTGTTGTTGAAGTAAGAGAGCTACTTGCCCACTTTTTCCGCTGCCAGGCGGCATGCGTCGGACACCCATTCCAAATGCTTCAAAAATTCCTCCTGCTTTTCCGCGGGCAGAACAGACAACACTTCCATCTGCAACGTGAGCGCGATTTCGCGGACCTCGTCGTATTTCTTGCGGCCAACTGGCTTGAGGCTGATGCGATAAGCGCGGCGGTCCTGCTCATGCGGTTTGCGTTCAACGAGGCCGTTCTTTTCCATCCGTTCCAGCAACGCCGCGATGGTGTTCGGGTCGCTGCTCATCAAATCAGTCATTTCGCGTTGCGTCATGCCTTTGGGATCGCCTTCGAGCAAAGTGCGCATGACGGTGAACTGGTCGGGCGTGACGCCGGTGTGGGCGATGCGGCGGCGAAAGGTCTGGTTCAAATTGAACCAGCAGCGTCGCAGCAAGGCCGGCAGGCGGCGTCTTCCCGGCGCATCCACCGGAAGTTGGAGAGTGGATGGATTGGCAGTTTTCTTTCTGGAATGCGCTTC
>DASRBR010000395.1:0-4799 GCA_035653495.1 Verrucomicrobiia bacterium | reverse complement strand
GTTTCATGTGGCATGGAGCGATTGTTGCAGGGCCTTGACGGCAGCGCTCAACTGGGCGCGGGTGATGGTGAGCGGCGGAGTGAAACTGATGACGTTCGCGTTTGCGCCTTCGGGCAGCAGCACAAAACCACGATGCAGCATTTCCTTGATGATGCGGAGGGAAACGATCGTTGCTGGGACGCGCCCATGCAAACAAAGCTCCACGCCGGCCATCAAACCTATGCCGCGGATGGAAATTTCGAATTGCGCAAAAGTGATATTTTTTCTCAATTCGCGCAAAAGGAAATTGCCCAATTGTGCGCTCCGTTGGACCAGCTTTTTCGCGCGGATTTCCTCAATTTGCGCCAGGGCCATTGCGCAACCGACCGGATGACCCAGAAAAGTGCTGGTGTGGATCGCTTCGCCGCCGGAAACCGGCCACGCTGCATCCATCAAATCAGCGCGGCCCACACACGCCGAAAGTGGAAAACCGCCGGTGAGCGCTTTGCCAAGGCAAATCACGTCGGGCACCGTGCCAGTGTGTTCGCATGCGAACCATTTTCCTGTGCGGCCGAACCCGGTGTAAACCTCGTCGAGCACAAGCAACGCGCCGTAATCATCGCACAAGCGCCGTAACTCGGGCAAAAACGCGGGCAACGGCACATTGATGCCTCCACGCGCCTGCACCGGCTCAACCAGCACCGCGCCGATTTCCTTGTAGTGCAGCAAATCGCGGATTTCCGAGAGGCTGCGCTTCAATTGCCGCGGTGTGACTGGAAAGCCGACAAACTCGGCAAACCCGCCGATTTGTTTCAGAAACGGCCCGCGAAAGTGTTCGCGATGCGTGGCATTCAACGTTCCGTAACCCAGTCCATGATACCCGCCTTCGAACGCGATCACGCCCGGCTTGCTCGTTGCAAGCATCGCGGTTTTCAGGCCAGCTTCGACCGCTTCAAACCCCGAATTGCAGAAAATGGTTTTCGCGCGCGCCTTCTCCGTTTTCAATTTTCCATTTTTACTTTTGAACTGCCCGGCCCATCGTTGGAACGTGAGCCGGCTCAATTCCTGCGCGAGCGTTGCCTTGAGCGCGTGTGGATGCACGTCTCCCATGGCGTGCAGCAATTTTTCCATTTGCTTTTGGCCGGCCCGCACCACCCGCGGATTGGCGTGGCCTGCTGCAGCGACGCCAAAAGCAGCCGTCAAATCAAGATATTTGCGACCATCGGCGTCCCAGACGTTTGCGCCGCGCGCGCGTTCCCAAACCACCGGCCAAGAACCGTCCGCTTCAATGAAGGTCACGTTGCGCGATTCATATTCGCGCAATTGCTGAAGAATCTTTTGCGTCTTCGTCAACTAAACTCCTCGTTGCTCAGCAGGCCAGATGATTTTGTGCAATTGCGCCTGGAAACGCACCGGCAAGGCATCGGCAATGATCCGCTCGGCGAGTTCGCGCCGCGAAATCGGCGTTTGTCCCGGCGGAACTTTTTTGAGCGAGGCATCCTGCTGTTCCGCCGCAAGCGGTTGGACCCAGGAAAAAAGCAGTGGACAAATCCCGGCCAGTTTGTGCTCCGCGATTTTTTCCTTCGCCCATTCGTAATCCTGGCAGGTGCCGATCACAAATTTGATTTCATCGGTTGCTTTCAGATGAGCAAGGTTTTCCCAGCGATTGCGGGCCGATTCGCCGCTGCTCGGGCATTTCAGATCCATGATGCGCCGGACGCGCAGGTCGATGCGCGAAATGTCATGCGCTCCGCTGGTTTCGATGAGGACCGTGAAACCTTCGTCACACAATGTTTTCATCAGCGGCAGGACATTCGGCTGCAGCAACGGTTCGCCGCCGGTCAATTCGATCAACGGCATTTTATGTCCGCCAACCGATGCCCCTGTGGTAGGGCCGCGCTGCTGCGCGGCCGTTTTGCTTGCATCCATTTGTTGACCAAACGGCGCGGCCTGACGATGGATTTCTGCAAAAACTTCCGGAAGCGATTGCTTTTTGCCTTCGGTGAAAGCATAGGCGGTGTCGCAATACGAGCAGCGCAGATTGCACGCGGTAAGCCGCACAAAAATGCACGGCAATCCCGCAAAGGTGCTTTCGCCCTGCAGGCTCAGGTAGATTTCGTTGACAACCAAAGTGTCAGACACGGCGTAAATGTAATAGAAAACGGACGATTGAAAATACCCGATTCAAAATACCCAATTACCCAAACACCCAAGTACCCGAAGAATGACGAACTGTCCACTTAATCGGGAAGCTCAGGGAGCGTGTAATTTGAGATTTCGAATTTGGGATTTCATTGGGTATTTGAGTCTTTGGGTACTTGGGTATTTCAATCAGCGTGTTCATCCCTTCCTTGACCTGTTTGCACGCCAGGTCAAATTTGTAGTTGAGACGGTTCACGCAATGGGCAATCGTCTGTGGTTTCCGCAAAATCATGATGACTGAAGACGAAATCAAAAATGCGTTGAAGGCAGTCAAATATCCCGGCTATTCGCGGGACATCGTCTCCTTTGGACTCGTCAAGCAGGCAAGCGCAAACCAGGGCGCGGTGAGCGTCTTGATGCAGCTAACGACCGGCTCGCCGGAAATCGCGCAACAGATCAAAACTGCGAGCGAACAAGTGCTTCGCTCCTTGCCCGGCGTAAAAGCGGTGCATGTCGAAATCAAAACTTCCACCGCGCCGCAAGGCGCAGGCGCAACGAGTCCCTGGCAAAACCAAAGCCGCGTCCCGGGCATCAAGCGCATTGTCGCGGTGGCCAGCGGCAAGGGCGGCGTCGGCAAGTCCACGACCTCCGCCAATCTTGCCTGCGCGCTGAAATATCTCGGCGCGTCAGTCGGCTTGCTCGACTGCGATATTTACGGTCCGAGCATCCCCTTGATGATGGGCGTGCATGAAAAGCCCACTGTTTCTGAAGACGGCGAAATGATGGTTCCTCCGGTTGGCCATGGCATCAAATTGATGAGCATGGGTTTTCTGATTGAGGGCGACAATCCGGTCATTTGGCGCGGGCCGATGATCATGAAGACCATCCAGCAATTTTTTTCGTCCGTGCAATGGGGCGAACTGGACTACTTGATCGTGGATTTGCCGCCGGGCACGGGCGACGCCCAGCTTTCGCTTTGCCAGACGGTGCCGTTGGATGGCGGTGTTATCGTAACCACCCCGCAGGAAGCTTCTTTGGGAGTAGTGCGCAAAGGTATAGCCATGTTCCAGAAAGTGAATGTTCCTATATTGGGGATTATTGAAAATATGAGTTATTACACAACGCCCACCGGCGAGCGTGTAGAGATATTTGGACATGGAGGCGGACGAAATGAGGCAGAACGGCAAAAGGTAAGTTTCTTAGGCGAGATACCTATCTTTACCGAGATTCGAGAAGCTGGAGATATGGGCCAACCTGTGGTAGTATCGAATCCGGACAAACCTGCGGCACAGGCTTTTATTAGAGTCGCTGAAATGGTGCGTAAGAAACTAGACTAAACTGCACATAATTGAGACGGTAATAGTGTCCGTAAAATCCCGACATAAGGTCGGGTCAAAATAATATTGTCTTGGCATGAGGTATGTTACATAATCGTGACAACTCAAATGGCAACTATGTCGAACGACGCTAAAGACTGTTCTACCAGCGGAAATGAGCTGCTAAAAAATTCCTCGCTGTATCGCGAGTTTCAAGCGGAGCGCGAGGAGATTTTGAAACACAAATGGATCGAATCGGAGAAGGCGGGAAAGGACATCGGGTTTGAACGCGCTCTGACCGATTGGATTGTGAAGCATCGCACCAAATGGCGGAAAACCCGCCAGACTGCTGGCAGGGCCGATTAACAAAATCGATTTCAACAACAGCTTCCTTTAAACGCAATCCCGCGAGGTTGCCAAGGATGCCATGAGCGAGAACATCACTTTCATGCAGGCGAACCGGAGCTCAACCGGTTCGCCTTTTGTATTTTGTCATGCCTGAGTTCACCACCATCCTCAACCCGTCGGCCCTGGCGCGCGCGCTCACGCGCATCGCGCACGAAATCGCCGAGCACAATGATTCCAGCGCCGATGTGGTGTTGATCGGCATCCAACGCGGTGGTGTACACCTGGCGAAACGGCTCAGCAGCTTGCTCGCGGGCATTTGGCAGCAGCCGGTTCCGGTGGGCACTCTCGATGTCAGCATGCACCGCGATGATTTGGACCAACGCGTCAGCCCGAACATTTATCCCACGGAAATCCCTTTCGATGTCTCCGGGAAAACCGTCGTCCTGGTGGATGATGTGTTTTTCAGCGGGCGCACGGTGCGTTCGGCAATGGATGCGCTGAATGACTTTGGCCGTCCGCGCCGCATCCAGCTCGCCGTGCTGGTTGACCGGGGCCATCGCGAACTGCCGATCAAGGCGGACTTCGTCGGCAAAAACGTGCCCACCGCGCTTTCTGAAACCATTCACGTGCGCCTCAGCGAAGACGGCGGCGAAGATTCCGTTTCCCTCGAGAAAAAATGATGACCTGGCACCGCAAACATCTGCTCGACATCGAATCGCTCACTCCGGAAGAAATCGGAACCGTGCTGGACACCGCTCGCGCATTCAAGGCCGTCGGCGAACGCGCCATCAAAAAAGTCCCCGCTTTGCGCGGCAAAACGGTCATCAACCTGTTCATCGAGCCTTCCACGCGCACGCGCATCAGCTTCGAACTGGCCGCGCAACGGCTCACAGCCGACGTCATCAATTTTTCCGCCGAGGCTTCCTCGCTCAAAAAGGGTGAAACGCTCAAGGACACCGCGCGCAATCTGGAGGCGCTCAATGCGGACATCATCATCATCCGCCACAGCGCAAC
>DASRBR010000394.1:0-3646 GCA_035653495.1 Verrucomicrobiia bacterium | reverse complement strand
AAAGCGTTCATGATCGCGCGTGATGACCGAAGAACCCTCCGGCGCGGGCCAGACCACTTCTTCGTCCTGGTCAAACGCCTCTTCCATCGCGGTCTCGAGCGCGCGCGCTGCGGCCATTTCGGGATCAAATTTTTCCGTGCGGCTGATGGCCTGCAATCGCACATAGCCGCCTTTGAGCCAGCCAAGGCTGACGCGATCGGAATTGAACCGCGTGGCAAGTCCGTTGCAAAACGACAATGCCGCGGCGAGAAAATGCTTTTCGGAATTGAAGCTGACCGTGAGGTCGAGGACGCACGCCATTTTATCGGCATCGGCTTTCGCCTGCCGCGCGCCAAGCCCAGCCTGGTAATATCCCGGTGTTGCTGCGGCCAGTCGCAATCGCACCAGCGCTTCCCGCGCCTGCGCTTCGTTCACTTCCGAAACCAATCCCACCAACACGCATTCCTCGGCAGGCGGCGGCAATTCCAATCCGGTCACCAGCACAAAATTTCCCGCCATGCGCCCGGGCTTTTCATCAAGCGGAACCACCTGCCCAGCAGCCGCGCCAGTACGGTTCGCGAATTCCTCCACGCGCGTGGAAAAGGCGGTCAACATCGCCGAAGGCGGCGCTTCCGCAGGCCAGTTGAGCATGCGACGCCACGCCGCGCCCGGTTTGCGCGCCAGCACCACCCAATTGTCCGCCTGCGTCAACTGATGCAGCGCGGCAAGGAAGCGCGGCCAAAATTCACGCGGCGCGCCGGTGAATTCCCGCAAACGTGCCAACTCGGCCAGCGCCTGGTCCACATTGTTTGGTGTGATTTGAGATTCGTTGGGCATAATGCTTCTTAATCGAACCACATTTTGCCGGTCACCCCCGGACGCACCTTTCCATCCGCGTTGTCAAAAATCGCCTTTATCTTTTGCAATCCGCTCGCCGAATCGACCACAGGTGAAACGAAAACGATTTTCGCCGGGACCTTCAGCGGGTTTTTCAAATCGTCAATCTCTACTTGAACCGTCTCGCCGGTCTTGAGGCCGGAAGCGGCCTTCGCCTCGACGTTGCTGATGAAATAACACTGGCGCGTGTCCACCAGGCGCGCGATCGGCTGGTAAGGCGCGCAAGCCTCGCCGACGTGCAAATTGATTTCCGTGATGACGCCTGAGCCGGGCGCGAAAAGTTTGCGCCGTTGCAGTTCCTGCTCGGCGATTTTGTATTCAGCCAGGGCCACTTGATAATCGGATTGTTTTTTCAGCAATTCATCGCGGCTGACAGAAGCAGTTTTATCAAAAACCACCTTTGTGCTCTCAGCGTCGGCTTTCAGGTTTTCCATCACGGAGCGCTTGCGTTCGACTTCCAATTCCTCCAACTTCGAATCCAACTCCAGGATGACATCGTTCGTCTCCACGAATTGTCCTTCCTTGAACCGCTGCACGGTCATGATGCCCGGTACCGCCATGCTGAGCGTGACGTCAAAAACCGGCTCGGTGATGCCTTCACAACACTGTCCAGCGGCCTGGGCCAATTGCGCAAAGCCCAAGCCTGCACACAAGGCCAGCGCGGCCCATTTGGATGCTGCCAGTTTCATACCATTCTTATCATGCCGGAACCGCAATTGATTGAAAGCTCAAAGCACAAGATCCAAAAGATTAATTGCGCTTTTCGCATTGACGCGAATCGGCGCGCCACCGCAAAGCCACATCGTTTAACATCACGCGGCGGGCAGCGGAGTGCGCGCCCTACCACAACTTCTTTTCCGCGCGCTATTTCCCGGATTGGCCTTCCTGATCCAGTTCTTTTTCGCGCTGATGCAAATTGTTCCGCAAGGCCGGTTCCTCGTCCGTCGATGTGCCGTAACCGCTCAGGTAATGGGCGATCGCTTCATTGTTGCCTTGCAAAAATTCAGCAGCATTAAACCCGCCATTCTTGAGGATGTCGCGCGTGGTGCGCTGCAAATCTTCCTGCGAGATTTCCAGGTTGCGCTGCCGCAAAAGCCCGCCGGACAACACCTGCATTTCCAGCCAGGCGATCTCATAATGCACCAGCGATTCCACCACCGCATTGCGCGCCTCAAACAAATCGGACTCGATGTCCAGCACCTTGCGGCTGTCCACCTTGCCCTCCTGCAACCGCGTCAATGCGGAATCAAGCAGGCTCTGGTTGTAATCCACCGCAGACTGGTAGCTCGCCACGGTGTCGCGCATGCTCAGCACCTTGTGCCGCGCGGTGTCCAGCCCGTTGAATATCTCGGTTTGCAAACCTTGCAAGGACAACTCGGCTGATTGCACCTGCAATTGCGCCGCGGTCAATTCGTGCCGAACTTTCGTTGCGCCCAACGGCACGCGGATTTCCGCGCCGATGGACCATGAAGGATAATGCGTGCGCTGGATGTCGTCCCACGATTCGCCCGGCGTGGCCCCGATGCCGTTCAACCCGTAAGCGCCTTTCAAATCAAATTGAGGCAGACGCTGATTGCGCGCGTAACCAAGCCGTATCAATTCCTGGTCCACCTTTTCCTCCTGGATGATGTAGTCGGGATTGGAAGTGAAAGCGCTGCTGCCCAATCTTTGAAAATCCATCCGTTCATCGCGCAATCGGGGCGCATCCACCGCGCGCAAGATGGGAGCGCTTCCACTCACGCGCGCGGCGTAAAAACCAACGACGCGGTTGGCGGCCTCGACCACTTTTTGTTGCGCTTCGCCCAACTTGGCGCGGCGCAGCCCAAGTCCAGCCTGTGCTTCGAGCACCTCAAGCTCCGAACCTTTGCCGGCTTCAAAACGCGTCTTATTGTCATTGAGAATCTTTTCCGCGGTGTTCACCGAGTCTTCAAAAAACCGCTCCTGCTCCTGGGCCAGATACAAATTCCAATACGTTGCTTCCGCCGTGGAAATCACCGTCATCAATTGGCGGCGATATTCCTGAAAAGCGATCTTCGATGACAACGCCGCGATGCGCATGCTGGCCATCGTCACTGCCGGGCCAAAATTTTTCAGCAACGGCTGGTCAACCGTCAAACCGAAGAAGGTTTGATATTCGAGGTTGGCAAGATTCTTGCCGAGACCGGGTTGGAATGGGTTGCTGGGAAAAATGTTGTTGTTCAAATCACTCAACGTGTAACCGAGGTGCAACTTCGCGCCGGTCGGCACGAGCGATTCCAACCCGCCGTCGTAATAATTATTCGTTTCGTGCAGGATGGTGTTTTGGTCCTCGTTTTGTTGCAACCGGTTGTTCGGGCGATTGTTCACCTCATGATTGATCGAGCTGACGAAGTCCGGCTCGAACACGCCTTTTTCGGCCAGGTGCTTTTGACGCGCCACCTCGAAATCCAGAAGCTTGGCTTGCAACGTTTCATTTCGTTTCAGCACAAGCTGGAGAAAATTGGAGACGGTCATGCCCGACGCCGTTGTGGATGGGGAGGAAATCTCCGCTTTCAAGCGCAAGGTTGCGCAAAGCAAAATCCCGACGATGATTGCCGGTCTTACCGTCTTGATCATTGAAGCGCTAAATTTTTATGCCTGCGCAATTCCTGTGGAAAATAGCCGGGGCACCCGTCCGGCCAAACACAGTTTTGCAGCCCGCTGACTTTCTTTTCATGCCCGGCACGCATTACAATCGTGCCGGAAAATCCTGCCGTTCCAACCCGTCAAATACATCCAACCAGTTGATTCC
>DASRBR010000393.1:0-12240 GCA_035653495.1 Verrucomicrobiia bacterium | reverse complement strand
CAAATGCCCGCTCCAATGCCAAACACCGCGAGCATGATGACCAAAAACTTGTTGCGCGCGCTGGCTTCGATGACGCGCTCCAGGATAAATGGCCTGCGTGTGGTTGTTGGGTCCATGATCAAAAGGATTTCAATGCGCCCTGCACTTTGGCCTCGGCATCAATCAAAAAATTCGCGCTGGTGACCACGCGTTCACCGGCCTTGAGCCCGGATTTGACTTCATAGAAGTCCCCGTATTTGCGCCCAAGCTCGATGTAACGCGGTTCCAACCTGCCGCCGCCCTTGTCCACAAACGCGATGTCGTGCAAGCCGGTCGGCAGCACTGCATTCACCGGCACGGCCAAACCAGCGCCGTTATCCACGGACAATTCGACATCCACATACATGCCGGGTCGGAGCTTGAAATCGGGATTTTGCACATCAATCCGCACGCGGCCGGTGCGCAGCGCGTCGTTCATGAACGGATCCACGAGCGCAATTTTTCCTTCGAACTTTTTGTCCGGATAAGCCGAGATGGAGATGGTGACGGGAAGCTCTTTTTTGAGCATAGGCAATTCGTCTTGATAAAACTGCGCCCAGACCCAGATGACGCTGTAATCCGCCACAGAAACCAGACGGTCGCCGACTGCCACCCGCCGGCCCTGGTCAACGCCGAGTTGTTGCACGACGCCTTTGAACGGCGAAATCAAATCGAGTGTTTCCCGCGGCTTGCGCGTTTTTTCGAGTTCCGAAATTTGGTCCGCGGTGATGTTCCAAAGTCTCAGCCGTTCCTTGCCGGATTCGACAAGTTCCCCGGCGCTCTTGAGCACATCGGGGCTATGCGCCGCCTGCGCGTCGTGGCGCATTTTCAACGCATCCACAAACTCCTTCTGCGCCGTGAACAAATCCGGGCTGTAAATCGAAAGCAACACCGTGCCTGCTTCGACCACTTCGCCCGGCGAAAAGACATTAAGCTTTTCCACGTAACCATTGATTCGCGCCACATAATCCCATTGCCGCTGTTTGTCGTAATCCACCGTTCCCACGGCGCGAATGGTTTTTTGAAAAGGATGCGTCTCGATGGCAGCGTAAGTGACGCCGATTTGCTGCTGGCGCTCCAGCGGAACGGTGAATTCGCCAGGTTGTTCCTCGCTTTCCATATTTTTTCCGCCCTCCATTGCCGGCATCGTTTCCATGTTCGTTTTCGTCATGGCGTTTGTGCCCGAAGACTTCTTTTTAACGGGCACCAAATCCATGCCGCAGATGGGACATTTGCCGTGCGGGTCTTGCGACCGGACGGAGGGATGCATGGTACAGGTGTAATAATCCACGTCTGGCGGCTTGGATTCTGTGGCCTGCTTTTGGCAGGAAGAAAGAAGCACCAACGCGCTCATCGCGAAAATCGCGAGCGCGAATGAAAAAATTTTGTGAAAATGCGATGGTCGGTTCATAAGACTCAATGTTCGTGGTGGTGTTCGGGAATTGAATTTGTTTGTCCAGCGGCCAGATCGGTTCCGACCAATGCTTCCAGTTGCGCAAGCGCGGTTTGATAATGCATCAAATGGTCCCAATACATGGCCTCGACATCCTGGCTGGTTTGCAACGCAGTGAGGATTTCCAGGAAGGTGGCCTTGTCGGATTCGTAGGCCACGCGCCGCGCGCTGACATTTTGATTGGCCAACGGCAGCAGCTTGGACTGGTAAAGCTCGGTGTGATGATGAAACGTTTCGACTGCGCGGAACTGGTCCGCAACCAGCGCCAATGCCTCAGTGCGCGCCGCCTCCAGTTCGTGTTGCGCGGCCTCGACCAGCCGTTCGTTCTCCCGGATTGCCGAACGATATTTGGCGCGGTTGAACCAGGGCAGGTTGATGGAAAAACCGACATCCACTTCGCTGACGGCTTGCGCCGCGCCGTTGTAACGGTCTGCTTCAACACGAAGCGCCGGCTCAGGCAGCCATTCTTTTCTTGCCGCCGCCAATCGTGCCTCGGCCGCCTCAAAATTCCTTTGCGCGATGGCCAGTTCAGGACGATGCGAAAGCGTGCTGGCTTCGACATCGGACAGGGACAAATCGGCAGGCTGAAACTTCAACTCTTCCGGATGGCCCAAAGGTGTTTCCGGCGGCCGGTCCATCAATGCGTTCAATTCGATCTTCGCCTCGGAAATTTCCCGCTGAAAATCGAACTGCGCCTCATCCAGCTTCGCCAGTTCCGTGTCGGCGCTCAACACGTCGGCTTGCGAGCCGTTCCCGGCGGTTAGTTTCGCGCGGCTGATTTCGGCAAACTGCTTGAGCAGATCCGAATTTCTCCGGTTCAATTCCAGTTGCTTGTACGAATTGGCCAGGCGGAAATAAGCCGCGCGCGCCTTGGATACCACATCCAGTTGTTTGCGGCGCAACTCCTCCAATGCGCTCGCCGCTTCTGCAGTGGCCGCGTCGCCGCGAAGCCGGTTTTTTCCGGCAATGGGAACCGTCTGCTCGGCCATCAATTTTTCGTCAGAAAATGAATTGGCAGGCACGCTCACAAACCGCCCCGCGCGCTGGTCGAATCCCAGCCGCGGGTCGTCCCATGCGCGCGCTTGCGGGATGCGCTCCCGCGCAGCTTCCCACCGGGCGTCGGCTGCCTTGAGCGTGGGATTGTTCGTTAATACTTCCGCCAGCACGGACGCGAGCGAAAGCACGTTCGTCGTATCGGAACTTTGCGATGCAGCGTTCCCGATGTTCCCGAAGGCGCTCATAAACGTCCCGGCAACCACGCAGGATAAAATTGTAATTTTCATTTTTGTGCAGAAATTGAGTGCGATGAACTCTTGCGAAGAATGGAAGCGCACACTTCACATCCACGTTGCCCACGTCGGGGCACACTACGGGCGTGAAGGAAGAATCAGATCAGGTAGCTGCAATTCCGCTGGTAGAGCGGGGCAGCATCCGATGAATGAAGAACCGAAAGAGAAGCGATTTTTGGCGACGATTCGTCCGCCGATCGATGAAGAAGAGTGACAGTGACCGCAGCGCAAAGCTGCCAATCGTTTTGGGAAATTTTTTGGAAAGGAACCGCAGGCTCAGGCTGGGACGAAGAAGAATTGTTCTTGCCCACATCACAGCATTTCCGGTTGCAATGGGCGCCATGACCGCAGCAATGAGAAGCACCATCATTGGCTGTGCAAGGATTCGCGCCCTGAATGGAAGCCGCTTGCGACAAAATCATCGCAATGCTGAAAAAGAGCGCAAGCAAACTTCTCATCGCGCTGTAAGATAAGCCGCGCGCGCCAAGTGTCAAATTGAATTCATACCATCGGGGCAAGGCGCGGTTTCCGCACCTTGCCCCAGCGTCAGGACATTCTCTACTGGGCTTGCGGAGGCAGCGCGTGCAGGGCCACGACCGAAGCGGAGCATGCCCAGCTATATTGAGTGCCGCTGGGTGTTGGCGCGGCCCAGTCGTCCCAGGACAAGCCGGAGGACGAATTGACATTGTTCCAGGCTGCATTGGCGTTGTTATAGAGCCAGGTTTCATAGGTGCTCTGCTGGCCGGTCTCTTCTTCATACTTGACCATCCAGCGCATGAAGATGCCGTTGAAACCATCGTTGTTATTGCCGCCAGAGCCGTCACCGCCCGTGCCGTAATTCGGAAGATAGCTTCCCCTGCAAGTGGTGTTCATGAAATATTGAGCGGCCAAACTGGCATTAGAGTCATGGCCGAAATAATGCGCTGCGCCAATGAAAGTGCCGGCGTTGTAGCTTAACTCACCGCCCACGGGGCCGTTGACGCCGCCGTAATCTTCCCAATGGTCATAAACCTCGCCGGAAGAAGTCAGCAGATGGTTTGCCTCCCACCAATAACAGTTAAACCCATCGTTATAAGCCCAATTCCCGCCGGAACCATAAACTTTCCAAATCAAATAACCGGCGAGCGCAGCAGGCCCGTTGACGCAGGCATTTTTTGTCCCGTTGACACCGCCGCCGTCGGGAGTGTGGTTGGCGGTCTCCCACATGCCGCCGCCATAAGTGCCGTCGTATTGGGGAGCAGTGCGCGCGCCGCCGCCGTTATAGACCCAGTAGAAATTGTTCCAGGCGTTGTTTGCCCACGAATTGGGCGCGCCGGGCACGGTTAACCAGGCACGCAAGTGCGCGATACAGGCCCACATGACGTCGTCGTTATAGCTGGTATCGTAAGTCCAATCCGTGCCGTAAATTCTATCAAAGCCGTTGACGAGATTGCTGACGACGTTGTAGTCCGAGCCGTAGCCGGTCCGCGCGGCGACATCGACGGCCATTTCGATCATCTCGGCATTTTCCCAGAAGTCATGTTGGTCAAAGCTGCCGCCGGTTTTCCCGATGTAGTAGCCGCCACTGCTGTTGTAAAAGTTCCAGTTGAAGTTGAAGTTAAGGTTGTATGCGTCGTTCGCGGTGAAGGCCCGGGCTGAAGGGGCATTGGTGAAAAACGCGAACAGAACGGCAGCAGCGGCAAGCATTGTGCCGGCTCGTTTTTTAAGTTGCATGGGTGTTCCCTTTCATTTGATTTCTGAGTTTTTTATTTGTTTTGCACCTTGGGCACGGTACGGTACGGCACTGCTGTGCAGTGTCCATTCGAGTGCTGATTCATTCATATTGCCGAACCAGGCCATCGCCGCAAATAGAAAAAAACCCTACATAGGTTAGTGGTTGGCAATCCAGTAGCTGAAAACGTCCAGCCCATTCCAGGTAGGGACATCGCGCTGTCCCGCATGCGGGATCCGCGGACGGCCCAGCGGTCCGTCCCTACCATGAACCCGGAACTCGGAACCGTTTTCCATCAACCCTCAACCATCCACAATCAACCATTGCGGACGCGCGGCAGCGCGTCCCTACCTTTGCGATCTTTCGCGGTCTTCGCGCGACAAATTCCCTTGTGTTCGGAGCGGGGCGGATTTATTTTCATCATGTGTCGGCTGGAAGGCGTCTAAAACATATTGATTCGGCGCTCGCGAGAAACCTGTTGCCATGCTCGAATTAATTCAGTTCCCGTGGAGTCCTTATTGCATTGTCCAAAGGCGCATCCTGGAATTTGCCGGCGCACGTTTCAAAATCATCAACATCCCTTCCACGGATCGTTCCCGCGTCTGGAAATTGACCAAGGGCCGCTATTACGGCGTGCCCATCCTCAAGGACGGCCCGGAGGTCATTTTTGAGACGGACCACGACTCGCAGGTGATCGCCAAGTATCTCGATTTCAAGCTCGGCCTCGGTTTGTTCCCTGCGGAATGGGAGGGCGTGCAATCGGTCATCTGGCGCTCCATCGAAAACGAGGTCGAAGAGATGACGTTCAAGCTCAACGACGTTTATTGGCTCGAAAATGTTCCCGCGAACGAGCAGTTGGAATTTTTGCGTTTCAAGGAACGCAAGTTCGGGCGCGGCTGCCTCGACCAATGGCGTCGCAACCAAAAGGAATTGCTGGCCGAACTCACGCGCCGGTTGTTGCCGTTCGAGGAGATGCTTTATTACGGGCCGTTCCTGCTCGGGCCGCAGCCGCATTTCATCGATTTCGATCTGCTCGGGATGCTCGATAATTTTCTTTACTCCGGCCATTATCGTTTGCCAGTCGTCCACAACCGGCTGCAAAAATGGCACCGCCGCATGGCCCATTTACAATTCGAACCCATCACTCGTGAAAAACTACGTACTTGACACAAACGTCCTCCTCCACGACCCCAATTGCATCCTGAACTTCCATGAAAACAACGTGCTCATCCCGATTGAAGTTCTGGAGGAAATTGATCATTTCAAACGAGAGTCCACGGAATTAGGCCAGAACGCGCGCACGGTTTCGCGCGCGCTCGACGGTTTGCGCGGCCAGGGCAGGTTGAGCGAAGGAGTGAAGCTCCAGAACGGCGGCTCGTTGCGCATCATTTTCGAGAAGCCGGGCAACAACGGCCACGGGGATGGATTCATCCTGCGGGACAACACGGTGGACAGCCGCATCGTTTCGCTCGCGCTGGGCATCCAAAAATCGCATCCCAAGCAGCCGACGATTCTTGTGAGCAAGGACATCAACCTGCGCCTCAAGGCTGACGCGCTCGGCTTGCAGGCGGAGGATTACGAGACTGACCGCGTGCTCATCAAGGACCTTTACACGGGCATGGTGGAGTTGTCGATCAGCGCGGAAAAAATGGCGTCGTTCCGCACCAATGGCGAATTGGAATTGAACGGCGGCGCGCAATATTATCCGAATGAATATTGCACGCTCACCGAGGAAACGAATCCCAAGCGCACCGCGCTTACGCGAGTGGACGCGACGGGCAAGAAACTGGTGCCCATCGTGGATTGCCGCGAAGGCATTTGGGGCATCAAGCCGCGCAATCGCGAGCAGCACTTTGCGTTCGACGCGCTGCTGGATGACAGCATCAAGCTGGTGACGTTGATGGGAAAGGCGGGCACAGGCAAGACGTTGATGGCGATGGCGGCGGGTTTGAAACGCACCGTGCTTGACCGCGAATTTCGGCGGCTCGTGGTGGCGCGTCCGACGATTTCCATGGGCAAGGAACTTGGCTTTTTGCCCGGTTCGCTCGAAGAAAAGCTCGCGCCGTGGATGCAGCCCATCCATGACGCGCTTGAGATGTTGAGCGATTTGAACATGGGCCATGAACATCGCCGCAGCAATGATTTGATGCGCTCGGGCAGCATCGTGGTGGAGGCATTGAGCTACATTCGCGGACGCAGCATCGCGCATCAGTTCATGGTGATTGATGAAGCGCAAAATCTTACGCCGTTGGAAGTGAAGACGATTATCACGCGCGTCGGGCACGGCACAAAAATCGTGTTCACCGGCGATCCGTATCAGATTGACAATCCGTACGTGGATTCTTCGTCAAACGGTTTCAACTACATCATCAGCAAATTCCGCGCGGAACCGATTGCCGCGCACATCGAATTGCAAAAAGGCGAGCGTTCCGAACTGGCGGAACTTGCCGCGAATTTGTTGTGAACGTTTACGCTGCGAGATAGCGCGTTTGCAATTGAAGAATTTTTCCCGCGATTGCCGGCAGGCTTGAGAGCACGAAGTCGTGATGGCCGGTGCCGATCCAAGGCGATTGCAGCAGCATCGATGTGCAACCCACCGCGCGTCCGGCTTTGGCGTCCTGCCATTTATCGCTGATGATGAAGGAGCGTTCGAGATCGACGTGATGTTTGAAGGCGGCTTCCATCAAAAGACCCGGCTGCGGTTTGCGGCAGGTGCAGCCGTCGTCAACGTCATGCGGGCAAACCAGTAAATCATCGAGCGGGAAAAGCTTGCGCAACGAATCATGCATGCGGTCCATCTCGCGCCGTGAGAGCGTTCCGCGCGAAATGCCCGGCTGGTTCGTCGTCGCTATCAAAAGAAAACCCGCGCCCTTGAGATGCTCGCAAAGCGGCAGCGCGGCCGGATTGATTGCGAACTCCTCGAATGTGACCGGCGCCAGTTGCACCTGTTTTTCAACCTTCACCAGGTTCAAAATCCCGTCGCGCTCTATGAAAATGGCTTGCTTCATATCGTCAGCAGTCGAGATAGCATAAACCTCGCCTGATTTTGCCAACTGTCAAAAAAGCCTTGGAACCGCCAAAAATGGCCAATTTTTGCGGGTTTTCTCATCGCAAAATTGAGACTGGCCGCTTCCCAAAACGCGCATCAAGGCCAATTCTATCCACTGCCGCCGCAATCTTTTCCGTGTAAAACCGGACAAGGGCAGGGGAGATCGCGATGGGCCATCCATTCTGATCATTGGTAGGGACAGACCGCCGGGCCCTCCGAAAGAACGGACACTTCGACTCCGATTCTCTGCCCTGTCCAAATATGAAGTACCGCTTTCCAATTCTGTTCCACAACCGCGATTTTTCTCGCTTAATCCCGTGACAGGAAGTATAGCCAGTCGCCATGCTGAATTACATTTGGCTCGGCTTGATTCTCGTCGCAGTCTTCATGGCCGGCAGCAACGGCCAAATCCCCGAGATGACCACCAAGGCGTTCGAAATGTGCAACGACGCGGTCATGAAGATCGGGTTGCCGCTGGTGGGCGTGATGGCGCTTTGGCTGGGCATCATGCGCCTTGCCGAAAAATCCGGCATGGTGCAAATCCTCGCGCGAATCTTGCGTCCGGTGATGGTGCGGCTTTTTCCCGATGTTCCCGCCGAGCATCCTGCCATGGGCTCGATGCTGATGAACATGGCTGCCAACATGCTTGGCCTCGCCAACGCCGCCACGCCCCTCGGCATCCGCGCAATGGAAGATTTGGAAACGCTTAATCCACGTCCTGGCACGGCAACGAATGCCATGTGCACCTTCCTGGCAATCAACACCAGTTCGATTCAGTTGATTCCCGTGACGGTTGTTGGGGTTCTCGCCGTCAATCACTCCAAGAATGCCTCGGCGGTCATCGGCCCATCCATCATGTCAACAACGGTCGCGTTCATTGCGGCGATTGTGGCCGTCAAATCGCTGGAAAAATTGCCGATGTTCCGTTTGGCTCCCGTGACGCCGAGCGACGTGCACGAGAAAAAAGTTGAAATCAAACGCGAGAAGGAAGCCGAAGGCGAAATATCGACCGTCAAACCGCTGCAATGGTGGGGCGTGCTGGCCTTGGCGATTTTTTTCCTTTTCTTTGCCGGGGTTTTGGCCATGTGGACCGGCTATCCGAAAACGCAGTCAGTCGCCGACGCGCTGCATTTGCCGAATTTGTTCAACGCGCTTCCGTTCGATGCATCCGATGGCATGTGGACGCGTGGCATCAAATGCATCTCTGCTCTTTCCATTCCGCTCCTGCTGGCCTTTTTTCCGCTCTACGCGTTTTTGCGCGGGATCAAGGTCTATGAAGAATTTGTCGAAGGCGCGAAGGAAGGATTTCAGATCATCATCCGCATCATTCCGAACCTGGTGGCCATCCTCGTCGCCATCGCGATGTTCCGCGCGTCGGGCGGGATTGACATGCTCACGACCTGGCTCAGGCCCGTGATGAGCGCGCTGCATTTCCCGCCGGAATTGCTGCCCATGGCCATCATCCGCCCGTTGAGTGGCAGCGGAAGTTTTGGTGTGTTCAACGAACTTGTCCAGAAATACGGGCCGGACCATCTTTTCAGCCGGACCGCAGGGACGATTTACGGCAGCACTGAAACGACATTTTATGTGTTGGCGGTTTATTTCGGCGCGGTGAACATCAAACGCGCGCGGCATGCCGTTCCCGCCGGGCTCGTCGCAGATATTGTGGCGATCATTGCGTCCGTCATCATTTGCAAACAGGTGTTTGCGTAAGTTTGGAGTGCGCGGACATGTCCGCGCTTTGGAACCGGGCGACATGTCGCCCGGAAGAAAGCGGTGTCATGCCACCGCACTCCAAATTTAAAAAAACGTTTTCGGGACACAAATAGTATCCTGTGCTGCTTAAAAGGGCGGGCGTGTATATTAGCTGCTGATTATGTCCTTGCGCGACACTGCCACGGAAATCGTTCGCCGACTCCAATCGGCAGGGCACAGCGCGTACTGGGTCGGCGGTTGCGTGCGCGATTATCTGCTCGGACGCGAACCGCAGGATTACGATGTCGCAACATCCGCAGTGCCAGAGCAGATAGAATCGCTTTTTTCACGCACCATTCCCGTCGGTCGCAAATTCGGCGTCATCATCGTGCTCAAGGACGACCATCAATTCCAGGTCGCCACATTTCGCGCGGAAGCGGATTACCAGGATGGCCGTCATCCGCAACACGTCACTTTCGCAGATGCCAAAGCCGACGCGAGCCGTCGCGATTTCACCGTCAACGGTTTGTTCTACGACCCCGTTGCGAAACAGTTGCACGATTGGGTCGGCGGCGAAGCTGATTTGCGCGCGAAATTGCTGCGAACCATCGGCTCGCCTGAGGAACGCTTCGCCGAAGACCATTTGCGGCTGCTGCGAGCAGCGCGTTTCGCCGCGCAATTGGATTTTCAGATCGAGGAAAAAACATTCGCCGCATTGAAGGCGAACGCGCCGAAAATCCACACCGTCAGCGCTGAACGCGTCCGCGAAGAATTGATGAAGCTGTTTCGTCCGCCGTACGCCGCGCGCGGATTGGATTTATTGCGCGACAGCGGATTGCTTCCGGAAATTTTGCCGGAAATCGCCGCGATGATCACCTGCGACCAATCGCCGGACTATCATCCCGAAGGCACGGTCTATAATCATGTGCGCATGATGCTGGAGCAATTGTCCGCGGACGCCTCGGCCACGCTGCCCTGGGCCGCGCTCTTGCATGATGTGGGCAAGCCGGTGACCGCCTCGCGCGACAAGCAGACCGGCAGCATCCATTTTTACGGGCACGAAAAAATCGGCGCGCAAATGGCCGAGGCGCTGTTGCAACGGCTGAAATTTCCGCGCAAACAGACCGAGGAAATCGTCGCCGCGGTGTTGTATCACATGCAGTTCAAGGACGTGATGGAGATGCGCAAGTCCACGTTGCGCAGGATGATTATGCGCGAAACATTTCCGCTGGAGCTGGAGCTGCACCGGCTCGATTGCCTCGGCTCGCATCGCCTGCTGGACCATTACGAATTCATGATTCAACAGGCGCGCGAACTGGAGCAACAGCCGCAAATCCGCCCGCCGCTTGTGACCGGCAATGATTTAAAGGCGCTCGGCGTCGAGCCCGGCCCGCGCATGGGCGAACTGCTGGCAGAAATCCGCGAAAAACAATTACAGGACGAATTGAAGACGAAGGATGAGGCGTTGGAGTGGCTGAAATTAAAAATAAAAAAGTAAAATGGGCATGCCGCTTCCGGCGGTTGCGCCAGCGGATCGGACGGATAGGACTCAATGGGACGAAACCGCTTTCCCCTCTTCAACTCCGCCAACAGCAATGGGAGAAATAAGGCGGAACTGCTTCATGCGAAGGGACTTGTGCGCGGCCAACTTCACGCCTTTATAGCCTTCGGATGCCAGTTCCATTTTAACCTTGCGTTGGCGTTGGCGGCGCGTATGTTATCGCTTGCCTGAACGCCGTGTGTACGGCCGTTCATTTTGGGCTGAGAAAAAAAAGTTAACGCAGAACCTAACCCTCAACCTCCGTTGCCCTGCAACGTCTGGTCAGTTAGGCAATGGAGCCTTCGAGAGCGCTTGCGCGCTTGACCAGGTCTCCCGCAAAGTCCGTTTATATAGAATCATTATGCTCACAATGGAAGAAGCCATGAAGCAAAGCGAGATGCGCTTTGCCGCTGGCGAAATTGTCAAAGGCACCGTCATTGAAGTCCGACCCAAGGAAGTCCTCGTGGACATCGGCTATAAAAGCGAGGGCGTCATCTCCGCCTCCGAATTCGACGACATCAAGGCCGTGAAGGTCGGCGACGAAATTGATGTTCTCATCGAAAAACTCGAAGACAAGGATGGCATGGTCATCCTTTCCAAGGAAAAAGCTGAATTTAAGCAGAACTGGGACAAGATCCTCACCATCTGCAACGAAGGCGGCACCATCACCGGCAAGGTCAAGGCTGTCGTCAAGGGCGGGTTGCTCGTCAACATCGGTGTGGAGGCGTTTTTGCCCGCATCGCAGATCGACGTGGTCACCACGAAAAATTTGGCCGCATTCGTCGGCAACACTTACGAATTCAAGGTCGTCAAGATCAACCAGGAACGGCAGAACATCGTCCTTTCCCGCCGCGAATTGATCGAGCAAGAGCGCAACGATCGCCGCTCGAAATTGCTCAGCGAAATGACGCCGGGCGACATCCGCAAGGGCACGGTCAAAAACATCACCGACTTCGGCGCGTTCATCGACTTGAACGGCATTGACGGTCTGTTGCACATCACCGACATGAGTTGGGGCCGCATTGGTCATCCTTCGGAAATTTTGAAGGTTGGCCAGGACATCGACGTGGTGGTGCTCGACATCAACAAGGAAAAGGAACGCGTCAGCCTCGGCCTTAAGCAGAAGCTCGCCAATCCTTGGGACAAGATCGAAGAAAAATATCCCATCGGCGCGAAGGTCAAGGGCAAGGTGGTCAACCTTGTTCCCTACGGCGCGTTCGTCGAATTGGAACCGGGCGTCGAAGGTTTGGTGCACGTCACCGAGCTTTCATGGACCAAGCGCATCGCCAAGCCGAGCGACGTGCTCAAGCCGGAACAGGAGATCGAGGCAGTCGTGCTGGGCATCAATCGCGAGGAGCAGAAGATTTCTCTCGGCGTGCGCCAGCTCGAAGCCAATCCTTGGGACAAGGCCATGGACAAATATCCTCCCGGCACCAAGGTCAAGGGCAAGATCCGCAACCTCACCAGCTACGGCGCATTCATCGA
>DASRBR010000392.1:0-8294 GCA_035653495.1 Verrucomicrobiia bacterium | reverse complement strand
TTGAAATCTTTGATGAGCCATTTGGTTACGGGTCGGACGTGGCGTCGTATATGAGTGACATGAACGCTCTTATGAACTACGCCCCATTAGACCGCAGCCGGTGCATCCTCGATGGATTGGGCTATGCCAACAACATCCAGGCGGTCGCTAATTACGGGTGGACGGGATTGCTGGCTTATCATTTTTATCCCAGTTGGGTGAGCGATCCCACGCAAGCGAACTTCTCGAACAAGGCTCAAAGCGATATCGGAAGTCTTGGGCCGCGAACGTTTGTGACGGAGTTCGGCGCAGCCCTCGATGAGAACCTTTATGGGTATAGCGATCCCAGTGGTTGTTATGATACATACACTGATGACACCCATCCATGGTCTGCCAATGTGAACTGTTTGAGAGGTTTGGACGATGCGTTGAGAGCGCTCAAGGCGGCCGGCCACGGCGTCAAAGGCGCATTTTTCTGGCACGGGTGGAACGATGGCGACTCTTATGACTATTGGAATTCGAACAATTCCTATGGAGCCTGCAAGGTGCATGAAATCATAACGCATGATTGAGCAAGGAAGTTTCTAAACCAGGCGGCGACCATGCTGCAGCGGTCGCCGCCTCTTGCCGGCATCAATTACCCGCGTAGCGCTCAATACTCCCAGAAAATTTCTGAAGCCGGTCACGGGCGACCTGTTCCACATCATGCCGCTCCTGAGAGAGATTTGACCCATCGGTGATTCAAGGCTGTGATTACCGTCACGATTCGCGGACGATCTGGTTGATTTGTTAGAATCAAGAACTGTCCTGAGCTCGGCACTTCCTTGGGATAACGCCCTGGCCGGTCGAATACTGAGTTAGTAACTCTGGCACAAGCTTGACGTCATATTCGAGGCGGAATACTTTCTGTTCACCCTGCAATGCTGTACTTTCGCTCATCGCCGCGCGCATTTTTTGTGCTGATTGGATTGGCGATGCTCGTAGTCACACTGATTTCGAGAACTGCTGCTGCGCAAACCGGTTCCGTGGTCACGGTGGACAGCAATAACGTCCTTGTGCTGAACGGCAAGAAAGAGTTCATCATCGGCTTCTCGCCGGGCCCGCCGAACAATTCAACAACACCGGAAGGTAATGATGCTCTGCAGGAATTGCGCGACGCGGGCGGTCTTCTGTTCCGCATCAACCAGTCAAGCAATTGGAGCAGCGCGCTTATCGCGCAACAGCAAACGGCGCTTGATTGGGCCGAACAGCACGGGATGTTTTGCTGGGTCAATTTGCGCGAGCTTTCGGAGTTTGCGACCGGCGACACCAACACCGCCGCAAGCCTGGCCAACATCGTGGACACTTTCCGCAATCATCCCGCGCTCGGGTTGTGGAAAAATTTTGATGAGGCATGGTGGAGCGGCATTTCCGTTTCAAATCTTTACAACGGCTATGTCGTCATCAAACAGGAAGACACGAATCATCCCGTGGTGCAAACCCACGCGCCGCGGGGAACCGTCACGAACCTGCAACCTTACAACATCGCTGCGGACATTCTTGCGCTCGACATTTATCCCGTGGCGATTCCCGCGCCTATTAATCCGCCGATAACGAATTCGCAAATCAGCCAGGTCGGCGATTGGACCGATGTGCTCGGCCAGGTCGCCGAAGGCCAGAAAGCATACTGGCTCATCGAGCAGATTGCTTTCAGCGGCACGACTCCGCCGAATCATACGCTGGTGTTTCCGACATTCACCCAGTCGCGCTTCATGGCTTATGAAGCGTTGATTGACGGAGCGCGTGGTTTGATGTTTTTCGGCGGCAACGTCACGGCCACGTTGAACGCGCAGGACGCGCCTTGCGGTTGGAACTGGACTTTCTGGACGAACGTGCTCAAGCCCGTTGTGCAGCAGCTCGGCGACCACAGCCAGCTTGCGCCCGCGTTGGTCGCGCCGAATTCTACGCTGCCCATCACCATGAGCGGCACGACGTCACCCGATATTGAATGGTGTGTTCGCGAGGCCCCGCCTTACCTTTATATTCTCGCCTGCAAACGCGAGGGGACCAGCACCAACGTGACCTTCAGCGGTCTGCCATCATGGGCCGGCGTCGGTGAAGTTCTTTACGAAGTGCCGCGCACGATTACCGCGCACAGCGGCCAGTTCACCGATACTTTCGCGCCATTCGATGTCCACGTTTATCGCTTCGCGCAAAGCAATGTTCCGCCCGTAATTCTTTATAATCCAAGCAACCAAACGAATATCGTCGGCACGACTGCCAGCTTCAGCGTCAGCGCGGATGGCACCGGCCCGCTGGTCTATCAATGGTGTCGCAACGGCACAAATCTCGTCAACGGCGGCAACGTTTCCGGCGCAACCACGCCAACGCTCACGTTGACCGGCGTGTCACAAAGCGATGCCGCAAATTACAGTGCGATCGTCAGCGGTTTCGGCAGTGTGACCAGCGCGCCGGCCAGTCTGTCGCTGCTGACCAACACTTTTCCAACCATCACATCACAGCCCTCCAGCGTCACAAATGTTGCGGGCTCGACAACGACCTTCATCGTCGCGGCCTCAGGCCTTGGCCTTACTTATCAATGGATGCAAAATGGCGCGCCGCTGGTGGATGGCGCACATGTTTCCGGATCGCTCACGCCGACATTGACGTTAACCGCCATCACTTCCTCCAACGCGGCGAGTTACAGCGTGGTCGTCAGCAATTCGGTGGGCGCGCAAACGAGCTCGAACGCAGTGCTCACGGTCACGTATCCGTTTCCGTTCTATGAGCCATTCAATTATCCGGCTGGCGCGAATCTCGGCGGCCAAACCAGTCCCAATTATCTCGTCTGGTCCGATGTCGGCACCTCGACAACGGGCCCGTACGTTACCATCCAATCCAACAATCTCGCGGTCGCCGGATTGATGGCGCCCAGCGGAAAGAGCATCCGCTTTGGCGGGCTGGGCAGAAGTTCGCGTCTCTCCTTTCCCGCCGGCGCGCCGTTCACGACCGGCACGCTTTATTATTCGTTCGCGCTGCAGGTGCTGGACATCACTGGATTGAGTTCTTCGGGAGTGTTCATCGCCGGGTTCAACAATTCCATCGGCACGCAGACCAACCAACCGACCGTCGTCGGCACGCGCCTTTATGTGCGTTCGACGAACGGCGGGTTCAACCTCGCCGTGGCAAAAAATTCCTCGACGACCACCGATTGGGTTTGGGACCCGCGCACTTTCACGACAAACCAAATCTTGTTCATCATCGGCAGCTACACGTTCAATAACACGAATTCGAGCGACGATGTTTCCATGATGTGGATCAACCCGGATTCTTCCACATTCGGAGCGACGAATGCGCCCACGAACGCATTGCTGGCGACGAACGGCTCGGACATAACTGCCAATCAGATCGCCAGTTTCGTTTTCCTCCAACGCGCGACCAACGAACCGCCAGCCATGATCGCTGACGAACTAAGGATTGGAACCAACTGGGCCTCAGTTACACCGGTGACGTTGCCCAGCATTACCCGGCTCGGAAATTTCGCCCGCCTGCCCAACGGGCTGTTTCAGTTTTCGTTCACCAACACGACAGGGCAGGGGTATCACATCTATGGTTCGACAAACCTGGTGGATTGGTATTCCTTGGGCGCGCCGGTTGCAGCCGGCTCAAATCTCTATCAATTCACCGACTCCACCGCGACGAACTATTCCCGGCGGTTTTATCAATTGCGAGCGCCGTAACTTGCAAAAAGAAGGCGGACGCAACAGTGCGCCCGCCTGTCCTTAACTGTGGCAAACCGGTCAAACCGGCTCGGACACATTGTTCCCGTTTCTCCAGCTCGAGAAGAACGAAGAAGCTTCGCTCAATTTTTTCTGCAAATTTTCCATGCGGCGATTGGCTTCCATGGCGCCTTGACGGGCTTCGTCACGCTCCATTTCGGTGCGGGTCAGCAACGCCCTGAAAGATTCCATTGCCTGGAATGTCTTCGCTTCGGCTTCGGCTTCCCACAGGGCGCGCGATTGGGCGATGGCTTCCTGCTCGCGTTGGGCGGTCCGGGTTTGTGCGGCCATTTCCTTCTGCTGCATTTCCTCGCGTAACTGCGTTTCCAGGGCGCGCAAGGCGGCGTCTGCCTCGAGACCGCGACGGCGAAGCGCTTCTTCAATCTCAGCCTTGGACTCGAGCTGCAGGGCGTCCAGCTTCGCCTGCCATTGCTGGTCGCGCTGGCGCAATTTGCCATTGAACAATTCTTCGTTGTGTTTGGCCTCTTCCGCCACGCGGGCTTCGGCGGCGGCGATGCGCGACTTGCTCCGGCGTTCCAGGTCCTCCTCGCGGGCGCTCACTTCCGCGAGCAATTGCTTTCGCGAATCGGCAACACTGGCCTCCGCCTTGGCGTTCAATTCCTGTTCGCGTTCCTTGAGCCTGACCTCCAGGCGTTCGTCTTTCTTCTTCAATTCTTCGCGCAGGCGGGTTTCCGCGGCGAGCGTCTGGGCCTCGAGCCGGCGTTCAGATTCCTCCTGGTATTTCTTGAACTGCTCGTCGGCGGCCGCGCGGATCTCATCCTCGCGAATGCCTGCCTGCAACTGAAGTTCCCGCTCCTGCTGCTTGAGCAGTTCAGCCGTGCGCGCTTCCGTCCTGGCGCTCCATTCCTGCTCGCGTTCCTTGATCTTTGCCTGCAACTGCTCGTCCTTTTTGCGCAATTCATCCCGCAAACGCAATTCCGCCGAGCGCGTCTGCGACTCAAGCTGATGTTGGAATTCCGTTTCGCGGTCGCGGAACCGTTCCTCGGCCTTCGCTTCGATGGCTTTGATGCGGTCCTCCGCTTGTGTCTGCAATTGTTGCTCGCGCTGTTTGAACCGCGCCTCCAAGACCTCCTCGCGCTTCCGGATTTCCGTGTCGCGCGACGCCACCGTTTCCTGGGCGCGGCTGGCGGTCTGGCGGATAAGTTCAGCCTCGCGGAGGCGAATGTCCTCTTCGAGCTTGTTCTTTTCCGCTGTCAGGCGGTTTTCGAACTCGAAAGCCAAATCCTTTTCCCGCTGTTTCAACCGTAGTTCCAACGCTTCTTCGAGCTGGCGCGTTTTCTTTTCGAAGTCCGCCTGCTGCTTCTCATTGCGCGCCTTTTCCTGGCGGGCCGCCTTGTCAATCTCCCGCGCGGCATCTTCCCTGGCCTGGGTGATCTTCGCGGAAAGCGCAGCCGTCTCGTCTTTCAAGCGCGCCTCGGCGGTGTCGCGGGCGAAAGTGACTTCATTCAACTGTTCGGCAAGCCGCGCGGATTTCTCCTCGGCGGCCAATTGGACATCGCTCAATTGCCTGCGGAGCTGGTTGATCTGGTTTTTGGCGTTCTCGGACGCAACGGACTGTTTCTTGTGATGCTCTTCAAGCAGCGCCGCGCGTTCGGTTTCGGCCGCAGCGCGCGCTTCGCCCAATTCCTTTTGCAATGCGGCCAGCCGCTCGGAAAATGCTGTCTGGCGGATTTGGACCTGGCGTTCGATTTCCGCCTTTTGCGTATTGCGCAATTCGTCCGCCTCCATTTTGGCTTCATTCAGGGAATCGGAGAGAGTCGCATGCTTCGCCTCCCACTCCTCAGTTTTCTTTCTCAATTTTTCGGCATGCTGAGCATCCAATTGCCTCAGTTGCTCGGCCTGCAATGTGTCCTTCTCCTTCAATTGCTGCTCGTGTTCGGCCGCTTTTTGCTTCATCTGGTCTTCATGCCCGGATTGGGCCATGGCCAACGATTCGCGAATCATGATCAGTTCGAGATCTTTTTCGGTCGCGGTCTTGTCCAGGTCCTGTTTTATGCAGGTCAAAGCCCTGTCGCGAGCGGCGGTTGTTGCCTGAGCCTCCCTTGCGATTCGCTCGGCGCGCAGAATTTTCTGGCGACCGGCCCGAACCATGACGTGATACAAATTGCTCCCGAAAAAGCCCAGGCGATGCTCCGGACGCTGATCGTCGGGATGGAAAATGGTGGAGAAACCGATTTCCACCATGAGCGTCGGCAGGAACGCCACAATAAAAGCCAGCACCGGATAGACCCAGATGCGCACCATGCTGATCTGGTCGGTGAGAATGTCGCCGCGCTCCTTGGCGGACATTTTGATGGTCATCGGACGCTCGCCCTTGATCATGGCGCGCACGATTTCCACGGTGGTCGCGATGCGGTGCACCTGCGTTTTGCGGATGGCGGCTTCGCGCGCCTCATAATACTCGTTCGCGTTCTTCTGGCAGATGGCGAGTTGGGCGCGGATGCCATCGACCTTCTGCACGGACGCCGTCAAATCCTGGTCAAGTAGTTTCCGGTCATTTTTGTACTCAGCGGCCAACGCGGCTTCCGCGGCGTGCAATTCGTCCCGCTTCTTGTCCGCCTCCTCGCGTTTGCTTACGGACCGCTTGTCGAATTGTTCGCGAATGGACTTGGCTTCAGCCTCAACCTGCGCGATACGGTCGCGGCGTTTGTTGTTGACGGCCTGCAATTCCGCCTCTGCGGCGCTGATTTGAGTGTCAAACTCCGAAATGGGTGTCGGCTTCAGAATTCGGTTGGCTTCCCGTTCGGGCGGAACGCCAGGACTGACCGGTTCCCTCATCAATTGGCGCTTGAGAACGCCGGCGTTGTCGTAAGCCGCCTTTTCCTTGTCATACTGCGCCTTCCTGTTTTTGTAATCGGCAAGTTTCGTTTGATAGTCATTATCGATGCGCGCTTGTTCAGCATTCCACCTGACGGCGCGCTCCACTTCGGCTTCGCGGGCGGCGCGCAAATCGGCAATCGTTTTTTGGATCTGCGAAGATTCAGTATTAAACTGGACGATGATGGCGGACTCGCGATTATCCACATCGGCCAATTCTTTGCGCTGATAATCGGTCAGAGAGACCGCGTCATGGCGAACGTCCTCGTTGTACTTCATTGACTCTTCGAGGTCGGCCTTCGCCTTGTTCTGCTTGGCGATCAAATCCTCAATTCTTTTTTGGTGGTCGGATTTCTTTTCCTGGATCGCCGCCAACTCGCTGTTGAGCTGGGCGATCTTGGCGTCCTCGGCGGAAGCCTTTTCAAGCATCTGGGTCGCCGGAGCCAGCGCCACGCCCATTTCATAAACCGCCATGTCCTTGACCAATTGGAACGTCAGCAGACAAATGCACGGCAAACCGACGGCGACCATGGCGACCTTTTGCCAGCCGTGGCGCGAGGCGGTCCAGATTGCCATCGGCAACTTGAGCAACTCCACCGCAAGGATCGTCGCCCCGATCGGGCCGATGCCAAAAAACGTGACTCCCATGCCCTGCGGCAGACAGACCACCTTTTGATATTTCCAGCCGGTGCAAAGAATGACGAATTCCGTCACCGTCGCCATGAAAAGCAGCGGCAGCGTGAGGTAGGAAATTCGTTTGCCTTTCAACCGTTTCCACGGCGAGAAGCCGCCATCCTGCGGCACTGTGGACTCGGGAGAATTCTTGGAAGGGTTGGCGCCTGGACCTTTCATATTTTGAGCATGTGAGTTCAATCAGACAATCAGACGGATTATCCGAGCATGTCGTGCGCCAATTCTGGAAGCCCGGCGCCGTTGCCCACAATGTTCATGCCATATGGGTATTTTGACGGCCTTGGACCGCAAAACGTCCTGAATATACGCACCGGGCGCAAAAAACGCCCTGTTTTTATACAGTGGGTAAAACTTTACGAAAACTTATGCTCGCGGAGGGCCTCCGTTACCTCAGTTTCGGCAATCCTGCGCGGACGAAGGTTTGCTTCACGGTTTTTTCATCAGTAAAAACGTGAACAGGTCGCGTTGCTGTTGCGGCGTTAATGGATTTAACAAACCCTCCGGCATCAGCGACAAACTGGACGCCTTCATCCCGGCGATCTTGCTTTTTTCAACCGTCAAAGTCTGTCCTGTGGCCTGCCCGAGCACGAGCGCGTCCGCCCTGTCCTCCATGATGACGCCAGTGGCCATTTCGCCGTCTTTCAACTGAATGTTATACGCGATGTGATCGGGATTGATGGCGGCGCTGGGTTGCGTGACGTCCTTGTAAACCGAGGCGTAATCGCGATAAACCAGGCTCGACAAATCCGGGCCGATGCGTCCGCCTTCGCCGCCGACCTGATGGCATTTAAAACAACCGGCCTGCTCGCCGAAAAAGATTTTTCGTCCGCGTTCCCAATCGCCGCCGGCAATTTCCGGAATCTTGCGCGGACCGATGCTCGGCGGTTCATCGGTCTCCGGTTTTGCGAACGGCATCAAAATCCGGCGCAACGGAAACGCGCGCGGGCGCGGGTCTTCATCGGTGAACCAGGAAATTTCGAGATCTGGTTGGCGACCGACAGTCGAAAGCGTGATTTCCAAAGGGAG
>DASRBR010000391.1:0-5005 GCA_035653495.1 Verrucomicrobiia bacterium | reverse complement strand
CAGGGCGGCTTTTGCAGCGGCCGGCGAGCCGGCTTCCAATTGCGCCGGCAACGGCTCCTTCAAAGGATTCGCGACGAGAAAACGTCCGCCATTTTTATCGGCGGATTGCAAAGGGAGTTGCAAACCAAGCTGGCGATTGAGTTTGTCGAGATGCGAAAAATCGCCGATGAGCAGGTAAGTCGAATCATCCGCCTGCGCCTCTGCTGCCAGCGCCTTGAGCGTGACTTCGGGCCCGATGCCGGTCACGTCGCCGAGGGAGATGCCGATGCGCGGGGACATGGGGTTTTAGGGTTAAATAGTGAATTTGTTAAATAGTTAAATCAATAAGCGATTTGTAACCATTTAACCCATTTAACGATTTAACCGTTTAAAATTTAACAATGAACGTCTTGGCCTCGAGCCGCGCGATCCATTGCTTTTGAAGGCGAGTGCGTTCCTGGGTGTCGAGAGTGCGCTCGATCTGCTCACGGACTTCGTTCAACGGCTTGAAATGCGCCGGATGCCGGTCTTCGAGTTGCACCAAATAAAAGCCGTCCGGCGCCTCAATCACACCGCTGCATTCGCCGGGCTTGAGCTTGTCCAGTTCAGTGATGAGCAATTTGTTCACCACTGCCGCATCTTCCCAGCCTGTGTCGCCGCCATCCTTGGCGTTGGAGCCTTCGGAATAAGTGCGGGCCAAATCAGCGAATGTCGCGCCGCCCTTGAGTTGCACCAGGATTTCCTTCGCGCGCTCGCGGGTTTCCTGGACGAGGTTGGTGCTGTCCGCGCCATTTCTGCCAAGGACAATCATTCGCATGCGGACCTGGTCTTCCATTTTAAAGTCATTGCGATGGGCAAGATAGTAATCCTCGACTTTTTTCGGCGAGATGATCGGTTCAGGCACGAACTTGTCCTGCATCGCGCTGACAATGAACTGGTCGCGCATGCGTTTCTTGAATTGCTCGCGCGTGATGCCTTCCCGTTCCAATTCTTTTGTCAGCTCGACATTGTCGCCGCCGAAACGTTCCTTGATCCTGTCATTGACGTATCCGTCAATGAAACTTTCGGGCACCTTGATGTTTGCCTTGAACTCCTGAAGAATGACTTCGCGTTGAATGAGGATTTCCGCGGCGGATTCCTGCAAAGCGGCCATCTTCTTGTAAAAAATTTCCGGCTGGTTTGCGTATTGTTCCGAAAGAGCGCGCTCATCCGCTTCGACAGCTCTTTGGACTTCCTGCTGCGTGATGGGCGTGTCCGCCACCACGGCGCGGATGCTGTCCGCAAGCTCCGGCGGGTCGGCCATTGCTCGCAACACGCATGCGATGATGGCAATCCCCAATGCCGAAATGAAACGGGTTCTCATCAAATCGGAACCACGATAAGGATTCGCTCGCAGAGGGTCAAGTGGAGTTGGAAGCCCATGCGAAATTTGTGCAAAGCTTTGCGCAAGGCTTCAGCCAGGGCTGCCATAAGATTGTATTGCGCTGTTGACGTCCGGGCAAAACTCGTCAAAGTTACGACTGATGAAGGGATTTTGCATTGTGGTTTCATCGTTGATGTTAGCGGGGGCCATTCAAGTTGGCGCACAGGACTACTCACAACCGACTTATCCTCCTCCCGGTGCTCCGCCCGACCAGTATTATCCCAACCCTGCTCCGCCGCCCGCTCCCAGCGGCCAGATGCTTGCCGGCGACCAGCTTGATCAATTGCTCGGGCCCATCGCGCTTTATCCCGACCCGCTCATCGCGGAAATTTTGCCCGCTGCCATGCAGCCGTCCCAAATCGCAGTCGCTGCAAATTATGTCAATTCCGGCGGCGATCCGAACTTGATTGATTCGCAACCATGGGACAGCAGCGTCAAGGCGATTGCGCACGACCCGCAGCTTTTGCAGATGATGAACGGCAACCTGGAATGGACCGCTGAACTGGGCCAGGCCTATGCCAATCAACCCACGGATGTGATGAATTCCATCCAGCGCTTGCGCGCCGACGCCATGCAGCAAGGCAATCTGCAGAGCGGGCCACAGGAGACTGTGGAAAACTATGATGGCCAAATCGAGATTATTCCAACCAATCCAGAAACGATTTACGTGCCTGAATACGATCCGTATGCCGTCTATTATGAACCAGGAGTTCCGTTCACTTGGGGCTTTGGGTTTGCATTGGGCCCATGGTTCGCGCACGACTTCGATTGGTGGCATCATCGCATGGTTTATTGGGGGCCAGATCATCCGCGTCCGCACGACTGGTGGCATGAGCGTCCGCGCGAACGTTACGGAGAAATCCGCCGCGCGCCCGAATGGAGAGCGCCAAGGCCCGAAGCACCTCGCTGGGGCGGGATCGGAAGAGGTTTTACACCTTTTGCCCGCGGCGGGGATCGCGGTTACGCGCCGCCGGCACCGCGTGAATTGCCAAGACCGGGAATTGCGCCACGCGGTGAATTGCCAAGGCCCGGGATTGCGCCACGTGGTGAATTGCCAAGTCCTGGAGTTGTGCCGCGCGCGCCATTCTCTGCGCCACGTGAAGCGCCCAGAGAAGCGCCAAGACCATCATTCACTCAACGCGAAGCGCCGCGGGCTGTTGCGCCTGCGCGTCCAAGCCTGTTCGGCCATGAAAGCGCTCCTGAAGCGCGCGCTGCCAGCAATCGAGGTGCAGAAAGCCGGGGCGTTTCACCCTCCTTTGGCGGCGGCGGTAATCGCGGCGGTGGCGGAGGAGAACGTCGCCATTAAGGTTTGATGGACGATTTGCAGAATTAAGAACACATGAAAATCCGCACTTCATTTTTAATGAACGTTGCCAGTGTGACATCGGCTGTCATGCTGTTGGTCGTAGCGCTGCCTGCCTCTTCGTTTGCGGCTGGTGAAGAACGTTTCGATTCACCGGAAGAGGCAGTTGCTGCATTGACGAAAGCCGCTGAGTCGCACGACACCAATGCCGTTCACGCCATTTTTGGGCCGGAAGTGCATCAATTGCTCAATCCGGACCCGGTGCAGGCCAACGAGAATTTCAATAAATTCGTGGAGCGCATCAAAGAAAAAACCCATCTCGTTCCCGAGTCCGATTCCAAGCAACTTCTGGAACTCGGAAACGAGCGTTATCCCTTTGCGATTCCTCTCGTGAAGGAGGACGGCAAATGGTTTTTCGATACGAATGCCGGCAAGGAGGAAATCTTGAATCGGCGTATTGGCGCGAATGAACTTGGAGCCATCGCTGTCGTCCGGGCTTATGTGGATGCGCAACGCGAGTACGCCTCGCAGGACCACACCGGCGATGGAGTGTTGCAATACGCTCAGCATTTGCGCAGCACGCCCGGCACGCATGATGGTCTTTATTGGCCGGTGACGAATGACTACCAACAGTTAAGCCCGTTCGGCCCGCTCATTACCGAGGCGAAGGCGGAAGGCTATCATCGTCACACCGGGATGATGACCGAGCAGAACACGCAGACGCCTTATCATGGGTATTATTTCAAGATCCTCACGCGCCAGGGCAGCCATGCGCCAGGCGGCAAATACGATTACATCATTAATGGCAACATGATCGCCGGTTTTGGATTGGTCGCATGGCCTGCCGAATGGGGCAATACCGGCGTAATGACGTTCATCGTAAATCAGCAAGGCAAGATTTATCAGAAAGACCTCGGGCCAAAAACCGCGGCCATCGCCAGCGCCATGACCACCTACAATCCCGATTCTTCGTGGACGCCGGTTACAGGACATTGACAAGCCTTATCCATCACTTCAATTCGTAAGACTTTCGTGTTCGAGCTTTGCCGCGCTTTCCTCTTCGGTTGCGAAACCGGTTGAATACGCCCCTGCGCTGCCTTAATTTAGCCTTATGTTCGACGCCCTGAGCAACAAACTCCAGAACGCTTTCAAAAACCTGCGCGGACTCGGGAAGATTTCCGAATCGAACGTCGCCGATTCGCTGCGTGAAGTGCGGCTCGCCCTCCTGGAAGCGGACGTGAATTTCAAGGTCGCGCGCGATTTCATCGAACGCGTCAAGACAAAGTCTCTTGGCCAGGAAGTGATCCAAAGCGTTCATCCCGGCCAGCAAATCATCAAGATCATCCACGATGAACTGGTCGAATTGCTCGGCTCGGAAAATGCCGGCCTCAACCTGAGCGGCAATCCCGCCTGCGTCATGATGGTCGGATTGCATGGCTCGGGCAAAACCACGTCCAGCGCCAAGCTCGCAAAACTTTTGTTGAAACAAGGCCGCACGCCCCTGCTCGTTGCGGCGGACGTTTATCGTCCCGCTGCCATGGACCAGTTGGAAACATTGGGCAGGCAGATTGAAATTCCCGTGTTCGTGCAAAAGGGCGAGACTGACGTTTTGAAAATCGCCCGCGGCGCGCTGGATCATGCAAAGGGGAACAACCGCAACACGCTGATTTTCGATACGGCGGGCAGGTTGCAAATTGACGAACCGCTCGTGCAGGAACTGGTGCGTTTGCGCGATCTTGTACATCCGCAGGAAATTTTGCTCGTCCTCGACGCCGCCACCGGCCAGGAAGCTGTGAATGTCGCCACGCATTTCGACCAGGCGCTCCACATCACCGGCTCCATCCTGACCAAGCTGGACGGGGACGCACGCGGCGGCGCGGCCTTGAGCATGAAATCCGTGACCGGCAAACCGATCAAACTGGCCGGCACAGGCGAAAAAGTGGATGAATTCGAGCCGTTCCATCCTGAGCGAATGGCTTCGCGCATTTTGGGCATGGGCGACGTCGTCAGCCTTGTCGAGCGGGCTGCCGAGGCCGTGGATGAAGACGAAGCCCGGCGCATGGAAGAAAAGATGCGCAAGGGGCAATTCACGCTGGAAGATTTTCTGGAGCAATTGCGGCAGATGAAGAAGCTTGGCTCGCTGGAAAGCATCGTCGGCATGTTGCCCGGCGGCTCGGACATGCTCAAGGGCGCGGACATCAACAAGCAGGAAAAAGAATTTGTTCACATGGAGGCGATGATCTGCTCGATGACCCCGCAGGAACGCAAGCAGCCGCAAATCCTGAACGCCAAGCGCCGCA
>DASRBR010000390.1:0-3042 GCA_035653495.1 Verrucomicrobiia bacterium | reverse complement strand
TGCGCGAGCTTGGCCGGCTTCCTTATCCCATGTTGCGCGAAAAATCCGCGCCCGGTTTCCGCCGCATTTCATGGGACGAAGCGTATCGCCGCATCGCCGAAAAAATCCGCGTCACAAATCCAAAGCGCTGGGCGATGTTCGTCACTTCGCGCGGCGTCACCAACGAAGTTTATTACATGGCGCAAAAGGTCGCGCGTTTCCTCGGCACAAACAACGTGGACAATGCCGCGCGTCTTTGCCATGCGCCTTCGACTGCGGCGATGAAATCCGCCATCGGCGTCGCCGCGACCACCTGCAGTTACAAGGATTGGTATGGGACGGACCTCATCGTTTTCTTCGGCGCGAACCCGGCCAACGACCAACCCGTCACCACCAAATATTTGCATGAGGCAAAAAAGCTCGGCTCCAAGGTCGTGATGGTCAATCCGTATCTCGAACCGGGCATGAAGCGTTATTGGGTTCCCAGCACAATGCGCAGCGCGATTTTCGGCACCGATATCGCCGATTATTGGTTTCCCGTTTCGCAAGGCGGCGACATCGCGTTTCTTTACGGCGTGTTGAAAGTTTTGTTTGCGAACAATTGGCAGGACGATGCATTCACCCGCGAACACACCGTCGGTTTCGAGGAACTCAAGCGTCGCGCGGAAACACTGGATTGGCCGGCGTTGGAAGCGCAGGCCGGCTTGGGCCGCGCCAGCATGGAGGAATTTGCTGAATTGATTCATCGCGCGCGCAACGCCGTGCTCGTCTGGAGCATGGGTATCACCCAGCACGTGTTCGGCGCGGACGCCGTGCAGATGATTCTCAATCTCGGGCTCACTAAAGGTTTTGTCGGGCGCGACAAATGCGGCTTGATGCCCATTCGCGGTCATTCTTCCGTGCAAGGCGGCGCGGAGATGGGCGCGTATGCGACGGTTTTTCCTGCCGGCAAACCCGTGAATGCAGAGAACGCGAAAAAACTTTCCGCGGAATACGGCTTCGACATTCCCGATTGGGTTGGCCTGACCACGACGGAAATGGTGGAGGCTTGCGCGCGCGGCGAAATGGATTTGCTTTATTGCCTCGGGGGAAATTTCTTGCGCACGCTGCCCGACCCCAAATATGTGCGCGACGCGCTGGCCAATGTGCCGATGCGCGTGCATCAGGACATCATTCTTACGGACCAGATGTTCATCGAGGCGAAGGAGGAAGTGATTTTGCTGCCGGCCAAGACCCGTTACGAGCAGGACGACGGCGGCACGGAAACCATCACCGAACGGCGCATCGCGTTCAGCCCGGAGATCCCGCGACAGGTCGGCGAAGCGCGCGCGGAATGGAAAATCTTGCGTGAACTTGCCGCCACGGTTGACCCGAAACGCGCGCCTCTGCTCGGCTGCGAAACCGGCTGGAAAATGCGCGAGGAGATCGCGCGCGTAGTGCCTTTTTACGACGGCTTTCAAAAAATGAACAAGACCGGAGATGCATTCCAATATGGCGGACCGCATCTTTGCGCGAATGGAAAGTTCAACACGCCGGATGGCAAAGCGCATTTTCAAGCGCCGTCGCTGCCCGATTTGCAGCGCAAGCCGGGCGAATTTGAAGTCAGCACCCGGCGCGGCAAACAATTCAACACGCTCATTTACGCCGAGGTTGACCCAATCAATGGCGCGGCGCGCGACGCGATTTTGATGAACCCCGAAGATGCAGCCACGCTGCATCTTATCCATGGCGATCGCGTGGCGTTGCTGAACGATTTGGGGCGGTACGAAGGCCGGGTTTTTCTCGCGCCGATTGCGCCCGGCAATCTTCAAGTTCATTGGCCCGAAGGCAACCACATCATCCGCCGCGGTATTGTGGATGCGGCGGGTGGCGTGCCGGATTACAATGCACAGGTGCGCGTGGAGAAGATTTGATTCTCGGCTGAAAATTGACGTTTTCAGCGACTGCTCTGTGCCGCGTCAGCAGCATTCACGAACGGGGGCACTGGACAATCCAACGCATCGGCTATGGCGCGCAAGAGCAGCACTTCGCGGCCGGGCATCCGGCCATCGTCGGCGGCGGTGTGCGCACATGCGTACATGAGGTTGCGGCGGATGTACAATGTCCCTTGCGCGGCGCGTTGGAGCGCGGCATCAATTTGCGGAAGGTTGCATTCGTTCGCTGACAGCAGGGAAATCGGCGTTCGCAAATCGAGTTGCTGAACGCCGGCTGCAAAAGCGTTTTCTATCGCGGCATCATCCTGCCGCTCCATGCGCGCGAGCGCCGAAAGTAATACCGCGCAATCATTCGCGAGTGGTTCCATCGCGCGGAAATCCGAGCGTGGCGGCGCGCTCTTTTCAAATTTCGGTTTGAGATGGCGTTCGAGCACCTTTTGCATCGTGTATTCAAAAAGAATGATGGCGCGGTCGCTTTCGATCAACATTTCCGTGTTGCGCATCAGTTCCTCATATTGCGGCAAGCTGAGATGTCGCAGCGCGGGCAGGGCCAGGTCGATCAACGCCAATCGCGCGCGTTCATCAAGGGTGGCAACGGGCGCTTGCAGTTTGAGCGTCTGGTCATAAACGCCGGGAGCGGTGTTTGGCTGAAGTTCTTTCAATTGTTTGGCGCGCGCGGAATCGTCCAAATCCAATAGAAGCGCGTAAATGAAGGCCATGGCGCCCATCGGCTGATGCACGGTGCGCAGAACATCATCGGGAATCGCCTCGCGCACCAGGGCAGCGTTCCGAAAACCCACGCTGATCGCGCGCGCCTGCTCGGGAGTGATGGCGCTGCTGATGGCGTTCGCCATTCCTTCGTGTGTGGCGGCGGATTGCGCAAGGATTGCGTAGGAATCTTCCAGGCGTTGTTGGATTTCAGCCGTGGAGACCGGCAGCATTTTCACATGCGGAAATTGGCCGTCAAAACGGGGAAAGATCGCGACAATCCTTTTCGCCAGCGGTGGATGGGTGGAAAAACATTGGAAGAACGAGTCCGACGAAGAACTCGCGAAATAAAGATGGCTTGCGGTCTCCGCGTGCGGCGTGCGCAAACGTCCCTGCACGAGCAGCCCGCCGATTTTTTTCA
>DASRBR010000389.1:0-6767 GCA_035653495.1 Verrucomicrobiia bacterium | reverse complement strand
ATCGCGGCGCCGAAGGTGAAATTTGTCCGCGGCGAATCCATGTTCGGCAAATCGTTCGTCTATGTCATTTTCGAGGATGGCACGGACATTTATTGGGCGCGTTCGCGCGTGATTGAATATCTCAACTCCGTCCGCGGCAGCTTGCCCGAAGGCGTCAATCCGGTCATCGGCCCGGATGCGACCGGCGTGGGCTGGGTGTTCGAATACGCGCTGGTGGACAAAAGCGGAAAACACAACCTGGCGGAATTGCGCTCGCTGCAGGACTGGCATTTGCGTTACGCCCTGGAATCGGTGAAGGGCGTTGCGGAAGTCGCGTCGGTCGGCGGCTTCGTAAAAGAGTACCAGGTCGATTTGGATCCCACCAAACTGCTGGCGTATGGCATTCCCGTTGGCGAGGTGGTTGATAAAATCCGCAATTCAAATGCCGACGTGGGCGGAAAAATTTTCGAGGTCGCCTCCACGGAATATTACGTGCGCGGGCGCGGCTACATCAAAAGCGTCGAGGACATCGAAAATATTCCCGTTAAGACGCGCAATGGAACGCCGGTTTACGTCAAAAACATCGGCACGGTGCACCTTGGACCGGAGACGCGGCGCGGCGTGGCGGAGTTGAACGGCGAAGGCGAGGTCGTCGGCGGCATCGTGATCATGCGTTACGGAGAAAATGCGTTGAACGTGATAGATGGCGTCAAAAAGAAGCTGGCGGAAATCAAATCTTCCCTGCCCGATGGCGTCCAAATCATTCCGACCTACGATCGCAGTGGAATCATCACGCGTTCGATCGCCACTTTGCGCGAAAAATTGATTGAAGAAAGCATCGTCGTGGCGCTGGTTTGTTTGCTGTTTCTTTGGCACGTGCGTTCCGCGCTGGTGGCCATCATCACGCTTCCCATTGCCATCCTGCTTTCGTTCCTGCCGATGTTTGGGCTGCATCTGACCTCGAACATCATGTCGCTGGGCGGCATCGCCATCGCCATCGGCGCGATGGTGGACTCGGCCATCATCATGGTCGAGAACGCGCACAAATTTTTGGAACATTTCCGCGAGGATAATGGACGCGAACCGACCAATGCCGAGCGCGCGGAGGTCATCATATCCGCTGCGAAAAGTGTCGGTCGCCCATTGTTCTTTGCGCTGCTGGTCATCACGGTGAGCTTCATTCCGGTCTTTTCGCTCGTAGCGCAGGAAGGACGGTTGTTCAGGCCACTGGCATTCACGAAAACGTTTTCGATGTTTTTCGCGGCGATGCTCGGCGTGACGCTCGTGCCGGTGCTGATGTTGCTTTTCATTCGCGGGAAAATCACGCCGGAGAAAAAAAATCCCGTGAACCGGTTTCTGATTTGGCTCTACCAGCCGTGTGTGAATTTCGTGTTGCGCTTCCGATGGCTGACTTTGATTTTGGCACTGCTGGTCATCGCCGCGACCGTTTATCCTTTCAAGAGACTTGGGCGCGAGTTCATGCCGCCATTGAACGAGGGCGACATCCTTTACATGCCGACTGCCGTTCCCGGCATTTCCATCGAGGAAGTCACGCGCATCCTGCAAATCCAGGACCGGATGTTGCGCAAATTTCCCGAAGTGGAAACTGTTTTTGGCAAGGCTGGCCAGGCCGAAACAGCCACCGATCCTGCGCCGCTTTCGATGGTCGAGACGGTCGTCAAACTCAAACCGCCGGAGCAATGGCGTCAAGGCATGACCTGGGAAAAGCTGATCGCGGAGATGAACGACAAAATCAAGACGCCCGGCATGGCGAACATATTTTGGATGCCCATCCAAACGCGCACCGAGATGTTGACAACCGGTTTTCGCTCCGCGCTTGGCATCAAGGTCTTCGGCCCGGACCTCGAAAAAATTCAAAACGTCGCGGTCCAAATCGAAAAAGCATTGAGCGATTTTCCAGACACACGAAGCGCTTTTGCCGAGCGCACCACCGGCGGATATTTTCTCGATTTCACGGTCAATCGGCAAACGGCGGCGCGCTATGGCTTGACCGTTGGTGACGTGAACGAAATCGTCGAGACGGCCATCGGCGGCAAGACCATCGCCAGCACAGTCGAAGGCCGTGAGCGATATCCGATCAACGTGCGATACGCCCGCGATTTTCGCAGCGACCTCGACGCGCTCAAGCGCGTGCTGGTGCCCTTGCCCCGAACCGGCGATGAACCTCCCGCCCAGATTCCGATCTCGATGCTCGCCGACATCAGCTTCAAAACTGGGCCTCCATCCATCCGCAATGAAAACGGCCAGCTCGTCGGTTTTGTTTTTGTGGACATCACCAGCGAGGACATTCGAGGCTACGTTAAGGCGGCGACGAAACGCATTGCCGAACGCGTTCAATTCCCGGCCGGATGTTACGTCCAATGGGCCGGCCAGTTCGAATATCAGCAGCGGGAGAGCAAAACCTTTTCGCTCCTTTTTCCAGTGACGCTTGCCATCGTCTTTGTGCTGATTTATCTCAACACAAGATCGCTCATTAAAACGATGATTGTCCTGCTGGCTGTGCCGTTCTCGCTGGTCGGCGCATTCTGGTTTTTATATTTCCTGGGCTACAACTTGAGTGCGGCCGTGTGGGTGGGAATCATCGCATTGGCAGGCCTTGACGCGGAAACCGGCGTGGTCATGCTGCTTTATCTCGACCAGGCGTGGGAAAGATTTCGCGCGAAAGGAAGAATGAATTCCATGGACGATCTGCACGCGGCCATCCTCGAAGGAGCGGTGCAGCGCATCCGTCCAAAAGTCATGACGATTTGCGCCATTTTGTTCGGTCTGCTGCCCATCATGTGGTCGCCGACGACACAAAGCGGCGCGGACGTGATGAAACGCATCGCCGCGCCGATGATTGGCGGAGTCATCACCTCGGGCATTCTGGAACTTTTGCTGTATCCGGTTATTTATTCGCTCTGGCGAAAACGGCATCTCGTAAAATCCTCTTGAACAGACTTTGAAGGATCTGCTTCACGCAACTCGGAAATCCGATCCGAAACTCCGAAGGCACCATTGCGAAGATTGGGTGGCGTGTTAGGTTTCACGGAAGTTGGATAGCCACTGATCAAAGGAGCCGATTGCGCAACGGTTAATTTCACCACCCGGACATCTCCAAAAGCGCAACGTCGATCTTGTTTATGAAAGCAAGGGCAGCAGCGTTTCATCACCGCGGAGAGGAGGACGGCCTGCCGGCGACCTCATTCATGCAGCGACTGCTGGAATGGGTCGAGCGGGTCGGGAACAAGGTCCCGCATCCCGCCATCATCTTTGCCTGGCTGATCGTCGGGTTGATCGTCCTCTCCCATATTTTTTATCTGACGGGGGCCAGTGTCACCTTCGATAAGGTCAACCCGCAGACTCACGCCGTCGAAAAAGCGACCGCTCACGTCCAAAGCCTGATCACGGCTGATGGCATCCGCTTCATGTACAGCAACATCGTGAGCAACTTCATGGGCTTCACGGCGGTGGGCATTTTCATCGTGGCGATGCTGGGCGTGGGCGTGGCCGAATCCTCCGGGCTCATCAAGGTGTTGGTCAACAAACTCGTGCAAATCTCCTCGCCGCGCGCGCTCACTTACATTCTGGTGTTCGTGGGCGTCCTGTCGAGCGTGGCTTCGGATGTCGGTTATCTCGTGCTGATTCCGTTGGGCGCCGCGGCATTCCTGAGCGTTGGCCGCAACCCGCTCGTCGGGCTGGCCGCATCGTTCGCCGCCGTTGCCGGCTTGTTCAGCGTCAACATCGTGGTCAAGCCCATCGACGGCGTTCTGACCGAGATCACCAACGACTCCATCCACATGATCAATCCACATCTGACGCTTTCGCTCACCGCCAATTTCTGGTTTTCCCTCGCGTCGGTGGTGATTTTGACCGTCGTGTGCGGACTCATCACCGACAAGCTGGTCGAACCGCGCCTCGGACGATATGAGTCACCAAAAGAACTTGGCGACGCGCTTGCGGCTGACGAAAGCGCCGAAGTCGATCCCGCAGACGAAGCGCGCGGACTCAAGTGGGCGGCCTGGGGAATCATCGCAACGTTCGTGGTGTTCGGTTTCCTCACGCTTCCGCACAGAGCGCCCTTGCGCAATCCGGAAACCGGCACTTTGATTGGCTATTCACCCTTCCTGAACCATCTGATTGTTTTTGTCGCCGTGGCTTTTCTGGTGGCGGGCGCCGCTTACGGACTCGGCGCGAGGACCATGACCGGCGCTGCGGACATCGTCAAGAGCATGGAGAACGCGATGGTCTCACTTGGTCCATTGCTCTTTTTACTGTTCGTCGTCAGCCAGTTTATCGGGTTTATGACCTACAGCAACCTCGCCACGATCGCCGCGGTCAAGATGGGCGATCAGCTCGAACGTGCGGGACTCGGCCCGGTTCCGTTGCTCCTGGGTTTTGTCATCGTGGCCGCGTTGGTGAACTTGCTCATGACAGGAATCGCGCAAAAGTGGGCCGTCCTTGCGGCGGTGTTCGTGCCGCTATTGATGCGGCTGCATGTCGCGCCGGAAGCGGTGCTGGCGGCTTACCGGGTTTCAGACTCGCCATTCAATCTCGTCTCCCCGGTCATGCCGTACTTCCCCATCGTCATTGGCGTTGCGGCCAAGTATCAGCGGAACGCCGGATTAGGAACCATCGTGGCGCTCATGCTGCCGTACCTCGTCATCATCCAGGCAGTGTGGATTGGACTATTGCTGGCCTGGCAGGCGTTGAAAATTCCTTGGGGCTTCTGATGAAGGCGCGCAAACAAGCGGCGGATCGGGCGTGGGTCATTGCCTACGTTGCGGAAGCCGGGGCCAAAGCCTAGGTTTTGCGGCTATGAAACGCAACGGGACAGAGTTCGACCATCGGGTGCTGCTGCTGCAAGGAGGCGGCGCGCTGGGTGCGTATCAAGCCGGTGCGTTCGAAGGTTTGGTTGAGGCGGGGATGATGCCGGATTGGGTCGTGGGCATTTCCATCGGCGCAATCAATGCGGCGTTGATCACCGGCAATCCTCCCGAGCGAAGAGTCGAGCGGTTGCGGGAATTCTGGGAACGCGTCTCCTCGCATGCGCCGCTCATTCCTGCGCCATGGCTCGAGCCAGTGCGTCCGATGCTCAACCATCTCAGCGCCATGACTTCGCTCCTGTTCGGCGTGCCCTATTTCTTCAACCCCCGCGTGCCGACACCGGCTTTTTTTGCGCCCTACGAAAGCCCCGCCCGCCTCAGCTATTATGATACCAAACCGCTCAACAAGACCCTCGAGGAACTCGTTGATTTCGAGTTGCTCAATCGGGGTCGTGCGCGCCTCTCACTCGGTTGCGCCTCGCTCAGGACGGGCGAATCCGTCTATTTCGACAATCATAAAATGCCCATCGGTCCCGATCACGTGCGCGCGAGCGGAGCGCTTCCGCCCGGCCTGCCGCCGGTGCAAATCGACGGCGATTACTATTGGGACGGCGCCGTTCTTTCCAATTCGCCGTTGATGTACCTGTTGGAAAACCTGCCGAAAATGCGAGCCCTCGTCGTCCAGGTGGACATCTTCAGGCCCGACGGCGAATTGCCGCAGGATATGGACGAGTTGTTGCGGCGCAAGCTGGACATCATTTTTTCAAGCCGGTTTCCCTTGAGCTTTGAAGGAGTCAAGCGACTTGCCGAAATGAAATCCGCCCTGTTGCGATTGCTCGACAAACTCCCGCCGTCGCTCAAGGACGATCCCGACTTGCAGAAACTCTCGCCCATACGCGATGTCGGGGAGTTGACCATCGCGCGCCTCACCAATCGCGGGCTTTCCCACGCCGGCCATTCGAAAGATTACGAATTCTCCCGCGCAACCATCGAGGAACTTTGGGCAACCGGCCTGGATGATGCGCGACGCTCCATGGCGAGCATCGAATCCTTGCATCCAACCAAGATTGGCTGCATCGCCCGGCTTTACGATTTGCCGCCAGAGCGCGCATCCGTTGCAAGCGCAAATTCAAATTCCAACTCCCATCGCGCAACAAAACCGGCGCGCAGCCGGAAGGTGTCGCGCGACGGTCTTAAGAGGGGACAACTTTAAACCTGAAACCTGAAACCTTAAACTTGCCTCCTCCGCGCTCCGCAATCCCCAATCCGCAATCCGCAATCCGAAATTCACTTCCCTTGCAGCCGGAAGAATTGCGTGCCGCCGGAAATCGGATTCGTCACCATATATTGTCCGTTCACCACGGTCACGGGCGCGGAGACAGCGCTCCAATTGTTCGAACTCAAAAGCGACGGGCTGCTCTGCAACGTGAATCCCGTCGAATTCGTGCTCCAGGAAAGGATGAGGTTGGTGCCGTTCACCGCGAAGTTCAACCACGGCGGTTGTTGCGCGGGCGGAGTCACGCTGGCCCATGAAGTCCCGATGCGCAATTCATCAAAAATTCCCTTCGCAGGTTCTGACGCACTTCGGTTGAAAAGCACGAAGCTCGCGATGACGCCCGAGTTGACGTCGCCCCCAACTGAAGACGTCAACGTTGGCGCCGGCGCGAACGCGTTGCCGAACGTTGCAGCCGCCGGATTGATCCACAAACTCGCCACGTCATCGTTCGTGCTGGCAGTGTTGAACGTGTAACCCCCAACCAGGAAAATCGTTTCGTTCGCACTATGAACGGTGTTGTCCCAGACAAAATCTGCCGCGGTGCTGGTCGATTTCGACAAACCCAGATTGTATCCGCCGCCCGCTGCGCGAGTGTAAACGCGAGTTGCAATCGTTGTCGGCGTGGTGGTCTGCGAGCCGCTGGTGTTGTTGAAACCTGCCCAAAAAACGCCCGACGAACTCAACCC
>DASRBR010000388.1:0-10347 GCA_035653495.1 Verrucomicrobiia bacterium | reverse complement strand
CGCGTTGTGTCGGATAATGTCGCGTGGGAGCGCGGACAGCTTGGTCACCCGTAGCCTTGGCGGAGGTGAGCCTTGCCCGCTCCGGGCTGAAAACTTACGTTTTCAGCTACAGCATCCAGCATCTAGCAACCAGCATCGAGTCCAAGTTGTAAGCACTTGAGATTCCACTTAATTCCGTATCGTACCGCGTAATTCCGCCAAAAATGAGACCCCCCGGGGTGGTTGACCACCGCCTGAAGGCGGGACTCCAAACACGGAATAAAGTTGCCGCTCCGGAACGCGGGGATTTGACCACCGCCTGAAGGCGGGACTCCAAACACGGAGTTTAAAGTTGCCCGCTCTGAAGTCCGTTTCGTCCTTCGCGGGAGGCGGATCGGCGGAAACATCGAACGCCCAACAACCAACATCGAACGCTGAATTGCCGAAAACGCCGAGTTTTGGCATTGGATGTTCGGCGTTCAGCGTTGGTTGTTCGATGTTTCTGGGCTGACATTTTCAGCTACGGGGTGTCGGACTTGCAGCAGGCTTCTCCTGACGGGTGGCAGCGCTGGCGGGGGCGTGGTGTCCCACATAGCGCCAGAAGGAATCGTCCATGGCGCCGGTGTCCTGGAAGAAGGGCAGATGGCCGTAGAACATGGTCAGTTCGCGGTCGGCGACCTTGGCGGGTTTGCCTTCGAAGCTGTAAAGGTAAAGCGCGCCGACAAGGCCGGTGCGGTCCGCGCCGCTTTTGCAATGGATGAGGAGCGGCTTGGGCGCGGTGGCCATGATGTTGACGATCTTGTCGAGTTGCGCCTCGGTCAATTCCTGGCTGGCGGAAAGTTCGTAATCGTAATAGCGGACGCCGAGTTGCCATGCGGCGTTGGTTTCGGCGCGATACCATTCGGTGAGGCCGGTGCGTGCGCCGCCGCGCAGGTTGAGGATGCTTTTGATGCCGTGTTCCTGCACGACGCGGGTGAGGTCGGGGACGTCCAATTGGCCGCAGCGATAGACTTGTCCGGGGGAAACGACGTGGAAGTTGTGGTTGAGGACGAAGCGGTTCCAAAGGAAAGCGCCCACGCCGAGCGCGAAAAGAACGATCGTCAGGAGGACAAGAAGTCCATAACGCATCCAGCGGGCAGCGGGCAATCGAAGATTTGCCAGCGGCCGGGTTCCCGGAGTGGTCATGCGCGATGTACCCATGAGCATAGCTTGTGTTATGACACAGCTTTGGCAGCGCAGTCGAGCGGGAAATCGAAATTCCGCGATTTCGACGTCGCCACGATGGTTTGACAGCAAGGTCCGGGCCAGAGTTTTAAGGGATGATGGTCCGACTGGTTGGAACGCGCCGGGGACAATACTCGCGAGCGGGTCTTTTGGGAACGGGTTGTTCACCTACTGTCATAGCATCAATAAAAATGGAAACGTGAAAAGCACGGGCGATTTCCTTCGCAAATGGATTTCGTCAACACAACGGAAAAAACAATCAACAGGACTGCGATTATGAGCAAACTACGCGAAACGTTTCTGGATCAATTGATGGACATTTACGACGCTGAAAAGCAACTCACCAAGGCGTTGCCAAAAGCCGCCAAGGCCGCCGAACACGAAGAATTGAGGAGCGCGATTGAAACGCACCTCGAAGAAACCGAGGAACATGTCGAACGCCTCGAACGCGTCTTCGAGACGATCGACGAATCCGCCAAGGGCAAGAAATGCGCGGCGATGGCCGGATTGGTTGAGGAAGCCAATGAAGGCATCAAGGAAAAACTGGGCGACGCCGCGATGATTTGCGCCGCGCAGAAAATCGAGCATTATGAAATCGCCAGTTACGGTTGCCTGGTAACCTGGGCGCGCATCCTCGGCGAAGACGAAGCCGCGGACATCTTGGAAGAAACGCTCGACGAAGAAAAAGACACCGACGACAAGCTGACCTCGCTCGCCGAAAGCATCATCAACGAAGAGGAAAGCGAAGGTGAAGGGGAAGAGGAGGAAGAACGCGGACGCTCCCGAATTTCTTCATCGAGCAAGAGCAGCAGAAGCTGATCCATCGAACGCCGACGAACCTTTGGACGTTCACCGCATGAAAGGTAGGGACGGCGCGCTGCGCCGTCCGCGGACATCGCGGCGCGATGTCCCTACCTTCAAGCAGGACACGGATCCACTTCAACCGACGCGAAAGGAAATGCGCGCGATGAGATCGCGCCCGAAACCGTGCTGGAGGCGGTCGAGGATTTCCTTGCGCCGATAGCGAACGATTTCGTCGAGCCACGGACTGCTGTCCACGGTCACGAACAACGTGCCTTTGTGCAGGCCCGTCGGTTGCGCATGCGCGACGATGCGCGGGTCGATCAGGTTGTTCCAGACCTTGATGATTTCCGCCTCGGCGCGGCGCTGGTCCACGCGCATTTCCTTGAGGGCAGCCGGGAGCAAATCGGCGACTTTCGTTGCGCTCAAGGAGCGGGCTTTTTCCAGCGGACCGACATCCACGCCGTGCCATTGGGCCAGCACGCGCTCGCGCGCCGCGGAAAATTTGGGCGCGCTGGGCTTCGATTTGCGATACGGCTTGGGAATGACGGCCATTTCAACTGGATTTTAAACAGAATGAACCGGATGGACAGAATTATTTGCTGAAGGGATTTCCAAGTCCGCGTTTCTATGCCTTCGTTGCGGAATGTTCGTCCAGCACCAGCACACCGTGCGGCGGCAGATCGTAATTGCCGACCAATGCGCTGCCGGTGAGGAAATCGTGCATCGGCTTGTAAAACTGGATGCGCACCGGCGAATTCTGGTGATTGAGCAGAAAATAAACGCGCGTGTTGTCCTTTTGACGAAGGCTGACTTCCACGGTGTCCGGCACTTTCAACAGCGGCGACAAATTGCAAAGCTGCCGCAGCCAGACAATCAAGTCATCATAAAACGGCTGATGGCTGACGGTGCCGATGTAAATCGCCTTGCCCAGGCCGAATGTGTTCATCGTCATCGCTGGACGCCCGGCGTAAAAATCCTTCGCATACATCGCGAGCGGCTGGCAACCCTTGGGTTCGATGATGTCGCACCACAATTTTGCCGGGTGCATGTGGCTTGTCGGGAAAGCGCCCTTGAACGTGAGATGGTTCTCTTCTCCCGGCGGCAATGGATCGAACTCCACGACTTCGAGTCCGAACAAATCGGTCAAATCATGCGGATAACCCGCATCGGGCGCCATGTGATGCTCGTCCACCAATCCGGTGTTGCAGGTGGCAACCAATGTGCCGCCGTTCTGGACGTAAAGCTTGAGCAAATCGGCCTCGCCACCGGCCATCAAGTGCAGCGACGGCGCAATGACGAGCTTGTATTTCGACAAGTCCTCGGTTGGCCTGGCGAAATCTATCGAGACGTTGCGATGATGCAGGCCGTTATAGAAAAGCTGGATATGATCCCGCAGACTGAAAAATTTGTTCGGCTGCATCGGCATCTGCATCGCCCACTCGTTGTCATGGCTGTAAAGGATGCAGGCGTCAGCGACGACCTTGGTGCCCTTGAGCGCGGGCGCGAGCAGTTTGATTTCGTCACCAAGCTGCTTGAAATCCTGGTAAGTCCGGCTGTCCTTGCGCCCGCTGTGCGGCAGGATCGCGCCGTAAAATTTCTCCGAGCCGATGCGTGTCTGGCGCCAACGAAAATAGAAGATGCCCGATGCGCCGCGTGAAATCACCTGATACGCGAAAAGCCGCACCACCTGCGGCCGCAACAATGAATTGACGTCCTGCCAGTTGACCTGTCCGGCCTTTTGTTCGATGACCCAGAAACCTTCATCGCCGTTGGGTGTTTTGATGTTGTTTTTCTTGAGCGAACGGAGCATGTCCAGTTCGCAAGCAAACTCGGAAGATTTGGATTTGATGGTCGCGTTGCTGTCCACGGCCACAAAGTCCAGCGCGTCGGCGACGTCGAAATGATCGAACTTGCGGGAGAGAGCGCGCAGATTGGAAGTGACCGGGCACTTGGGCGTCAATTCGTGCAAAATGTCCGCCTGCATCTTCACGAACGCGAGGATGGTGTCGCTGCAAAAGCGCCGCCAATCCAGCGCCAGCGCGGGATTGTGGAGCGTGGGCGCGCGACGGGGCATCGGGATTTGCTCCCATGCGGTCACAGTTTGGGCCCAATGCCGCATGCCGCACAGCTCGTTGAAACGCTGGATGGTTTCGTATTTCGCCTGCAGCCAGGAATGCCAGTCGCGCCGTGTTTCCTCATTGAAGGAAGATTCGGTTTGGTGCGCGCCAAGCCCGTTGTCAATCTGCCATGCGATGAGTTGCGGATGTTTGCCCAGCGCTTTCGCCATCTCGGTCACGATGCGTTTGGAATAATCCCAATAAACGTTGCTGTTGAGGCAGGCGGCGTGACGCGTGCCTTCGCCCAGAACGCGGCCCTGCTCATCGATGGGGAGGATTTCGGGATGTTTTTTGGCGAGCCAAAGCGGTGGCGCGGCGGTGGGCGTGCCGAGCACGACTTGAATGTCCGCCTTTTTCATCAGATCCATGGCCCGTTGCAGCCAGCCGAAATCGTATTTGCCCTCCTCCGGTTCGCTGATGCCCCAGCTAAACTCGCCCATCCGCACGACGTTCACCCCGGCTTCCACCATCAATTCCACGTCCTGTTCCCAGTTCGCTTCAGGTTTTTCGGGGGTGCCAGCGTAGGGATAGACCCAATGTTCAGGATAATAATCTACGCCAAAATACATAATTTTGGTTGGTTGGGCTGTTCTGCGAAAAGCCTAACAAAGCTCGAACGCGACTGCAAACGCAAAATAACGTGACAGATTTTGCGTATTAACCCCTCGAAGTAGATGCTGGAGAGAAGTTTCCACAGCGCCGAATAACGAGCATTTTCGCTCTTGTCAAATTCCGCACCGTTGGTAGGTTATCCGGCCTTTGTTATGAAAGTTGACATACATCCTAAATATCAGGAATCGGAAATCCGTTGCGCCTGCGGCAACGTGATCAAGACCCGCTCGACCAAACCGGTGATTTTGCTCGGTATTTGCAACGTTTGCCATCCGTTCTACACCGGTACGCAAAAGTTTGTGGACACGGCCGGTCGCGTGGACAAGTTCCAGCAACGCATGGCCAAGACGCAAGCCGCGCAAGCCGCCGCCGCCACAAAAAAGAAAAAGAAGTAGCATCGCTTTCAACGTCCGCCCGCCTGGTTTATCGCCATGCGGGCGGACTGTTTTTTCCGGAGTTGGAGTGATGGAGAATTGGAGTATTGGAAAGGAAAAATTGTTTTCAGCCCATGACTCCATTACTCCAGTTCACCAACACACCATTTCTGAACCATGGATTTGCGTCCGCACATTGAAAAATTCGCGCGGCGATTGGCCGAAGTCGAGGCCGCGCTGAGCGACCCGAAAGTTTTCGACAACAACCAGCGCGCGCAGGAATTGTCGAAGGAATATTCGCAGCTCAAGGAATTGGTCGCGAGCGGCCAGTCATATCTGAAAGCCGTCGCGGAGTTGGACGAAAACCGCGCGTTATTGCAATCCGAGCCAGCCGATTCTGAACTCTCGTTGATGGCCAGGGACGACATCGTCCGATTGGAAAAGGAAGTGCAACGCCTCAGTCATGAAGTGCAAAAAGGCATCGTGCCCCCAGAGCCGACCGATTCGCGCAACACCATCGTTGAGATTCGCGCGGGCGCGGGCGGTTCGGAATCGGCGTTGTTCGCTGCCGATCTTTACCGGATGTACACGCGTTATGCCGAGCAACGCGGCTGGAAGGTGCAAAGCATGGACGCCAGTTCGTCCGATTTGGGCGGGTTCAAGGAAGTGATTTTTGGCATCACGGGAGAGGACGTTTACAAACGCTTGAAATACGAAAGCGGCGTGCATCGTGTCCAGCGCGTCCCGGCCACCGAAGCGCAGGGACGCGTTCACACCAGCACGTGCACCGTTGCCGTGCTTCCTGAGGCGCAGGAAGTGGACATCGAAATCCGGCCCGAAGATTTGGAAATCAATGTTTGCCGCGCATCCGGCAAAGGCGGTCAGGGCGTGAACACCACGGATTCCGCCGTGCAAATTCAGCACAAGCCAAGCGGGTTGATCGTGCGTTGCGCGGATGAACGCTCGCAGCAGAAGAACAAGGCCAGCGCAATGAGTGTTTTGCGTTCGCGTTTGCTGGAGCGGAAAGTTGCGGAGGAAAACGCGAAGTATGCCGCACAACGCAAGGAACAGGTCGGCACAGGCGAACGCAACGAACGCATTCGCACTTATAATTTTTCGCAGAACCGCGTGACGGATCATCGCATTGAGCTGACGCTTTACAATCTGCCCGCAATTTTGGAAGGCGACCTAGACCCAATCATCGAGCCGTTGATGGCGCACGACCTGGAAGAAAGAATGGCGGCGTTGCAGTTGTGAACCCGTGTCGCGTATTCCGTGTTATTACCGAACACGCTCTTGACGGAACACGCAGCACGCAACACTGAAAATAAGATTTAAAAATGAATCAGACCGCATTTGAACCAAAAGGAATCATCTTCGATTGCGATGGCACGTTGGCGGACACCATGCCGCTGCATTGGAAAGTTTGGCAGGAAATCACACGCCGCCACAAACTGCATTTTCCCGAGGACCGGTTTTACGCACTGGGCGGCGTGCCTTCGCGCGACATCCTTAAAATGCTGGGCGAAGAACAGGGCGTCAGCGTGGACCACATCGCGGTCGCGCACGAAAAGGAGAACGCGTACCTGGAATTGCTGCCACAGGTCGAGCCGGTGCACACGATTGTTGAGATTGCGCGGGAAAATTTTGGAAAAATTCCGCTGGCGGTCGCTTCCGGCGGCAACAAGCCCATCATCGAACAGGTGCTCACGCATCTGGGCATCCGCGACTTATTCAAGGCGGTGGTGACCAGCGAAGATGTCCGGAACCAAAAACCCGCGCCCGACATTTTCCTCGAAGCCGCGCGGCGCATCGGCGTGCCTCCGCAATTTTGCCGCGCTTACGAGGACACCGACATCGGCTTGCAGGCCATCCGCGCCGCGGGCATGGAAGCCGTTGATGTGCGTCCGCTGCGGCAGAACGTTCGTTGAGCGAATTGCCCAGAATTCCTCCACGATTGACGAGTTCACATCACGATGGACCAAGAACAAAAATCCAACTTGAAAAGTGATCTCGAATCGATGGGTTTTTCCATTTTGCCAGCGATAGTTTCAGAAGCTTTGATCTCGCAAATTATTTCCGAGTTGGAACACCCAATCGAGCAAGGCGTTTCAATCCGAAAACAAGGCCAGAATACCTACGCCATGCGAAATCTGCTGTGTGTTCCATGCGTGCAGGATTTTTCCAAATCGGCCACTGTCCGTTCAGTGGTGGAACCGATTTTAGGAAGGATGGCGATTGCGGTTCGCGGATTGTTGTTCGATAAAACGCCGAATGCGAACTGGAACGTCGCATGGCACCAGGACCTTTGCATTGCGGTCCGCCAACGAGCCGAAGTTCCCGGTTTCGGCCCTTGGTCATTGAAAGCTGGCATCCAACATGTCCAAGCGCCAGTTTCTGTGCTGGAAGAAATGTTGACCTTACGTCTGCACCTAGATGATTGCAGTGAAGAAAACGGACCTTTGCAAGTTTTACCCGCGTCGCATCGGTCGGGAAAACTGACAACACGCCAAATTGCCGAATGGCGCAGCCATGTTCAACCTGCAGTTTGTTGCGTCCCACGCGGCGGCGTTCTGGTGATGCATCCATTGCTGTTGCATTCTTCATCGGCTGCCAGAACGCCGGGTCATCGCCGAGTTATCCATTTGGAGTTTGCAGCCGGGGATTTGCCTGCCGGATTGGAATGGTTCAGCAACGAATCGTTTACAGAAGCGCGCGCTTGAGTATAGTCTTTCGGCTTTATGAAAGCCGGAGTCATCGCAACCAGTAGAAGCGTGCGTTACGGCTGGGGCCAAAAAACCAGTTTCCACGCGGTCCATTTCATACCAAGCATATTTCTTTCGTTCGCGTTGTTGTTCCTCCTGGCTGGTTGCAGCGGGCAAACGGACGTTGCGCCTCCGGTTTTCGTGGGCACCAATTACGCCGCCATCGCCACCAACAGCCCCACTCAGGGTTCGCCGAAAGTCGGGTCGCTGGAATTGTTCTTTTATCCCCATGGCCCTAAAGGCGCCAACTCCCTGGTCTGGCCGTACCTCACGGCGCAAGACGCGGTCGTTTTTGACAAGCTGGTTGTTTTCAACGGCGGCCTTTCCGATGACCTTTTGTGGAAATATTTTCCCGCGCTGCTGGCGTATGACGGCAACGGCGCCGTGGTGGAAATTTCCCGGCTCGCTTCCCGGAAGATCCCCGGCTGGCAACCGTATTGGACCAATTATTCCTTCACCGTGCTTGCCACCAGCAATCAATTCGTTCGCCTTGATGCCGGCCAAACTCAGGCTCTGGATAACAACCAACCAAATCGCCTCGAAGTGGACCTGGACAAGGCCGAAATTAGCCGAGCGCTCCTGGCGGCCAAAACCAACGGCGAAGCGCACGTTTTCAAAGGCGTCAAATATCTGGTTGCGCCGTAAGCAGTTCCCAAAGCATGCGAGGATGCGCTTTCCTTTTGGCGAATTGCATGCATAATTGTGGACGAAATGCAATTTGTTCGCGACATCTATGCTGCACGCAGCGCCGCGCGGAAACCGGTGATTTCGTTTGAATTTTTCCCGCCAAAAACGGACGAAGGGGACCGCACTTTGCTGGAAAAAACCCTCCCTGCGTTGCTTCGACTCAAACCCGATTTTTGCTCGGTCACCTATGGCGCGGGCGGCGGCACGCGCGACAAAACCCTGATGATCGTGGACCGCATCCAGCGCGAACACAATCTCACCACCGTCTTGCATCTCACTTGCGTCAATCACACGCGGGAGGAAATCGGCGCGGTTGTGGCCCAGGCGCGCTCGCTTGGCATCAAAAACATCCTCGCGTTGCGCGGCGATCCTCCGGGCGGCAACGGCATATTTCAAAAAACCGAGGGCGGCTTCGAATTTTCGTATCAACTGGTCACCTATTTGCGGGAACTGGGCGGATTTTCCATCGGCACCGCCGGTTTTCCGGAAGGCCACATCGCCTGCAAGGAAGGCAAATACGTTGATTGGGAACGGCTGAAAAACAAAATCAATTGCGGCGCTGATTTTGTCATCACGCAGCTTTTTTACGACAACGCCGATTTCTTTGAATTTCGCGATCATCTCAAAAAAAAGCTCGGCGTCACTGCGCCGATTTTTCCCGGCATCCTGCCGATTCTCAGCGCGAGCCAGACACGGCGCATCACTTCGTTGTGCGGCGCGAAATTGCCGCCGGCATTGGTCGAGGGGCTGGAGAAATACGCGGACAACGACGAAGCCGCGATGCAATTCGGCATCGATTACGCCACCAAACAATGCGCCGAGCTCCTGCGCTCCGGCGTGGACGGCCTGCACATGTACACGCTCAACAAGGCGCACTCGACCACGCAGGTGTTGAAGAATTTGGGATTGGTTTTGGGTGGATAATTGGCGCGTTTGCGAGTTTCGAAAATGTCGCGCGAAGTCTGCGAGGGCGAACGTTTACTTTGTCAGCATGTCCTTCACTTTATTCGCCTCCTTCGTCGGAGCCTGGCAGGCGTTGCCGGTGCAAAGATAAACAACCGCGCCATCTTTGGGGGATAATGTTTTGGCAAATGGTTCGACTGCCCCGGCGGTTCCGAGCACGACTTTTCCGGGCTGATAAACAGAATGCGCCGCGTGAATCAGCGCGCGCGTGTCGGATTGTGCGGGGTCGCCGGCCATAACGACGCGCCTGGGTTCTTCAAGGGAATAATCAAGCGCGAGCAGCATGTAAGGAACGGTTTGCGGAATTTTTTGCATCCGTTCGGAGGCAAAACGCAATGTGAGCTCGGCGGATTTTTTGAAATCTTCGCGGCCAGTGATGGCGGAGAGTTTGAGCAAGGCAAGCGCGGCGACGGAATTGCCGGAAGGTTCCGCGCCATCGTAATCTTCCTTCACGCGCAGGATCAAATCTTTGGCGTCGGGCGCGCTTTGCCAGAAACCGCCGCCCTGCTTGTCTTCGAACTTCGCAATCATGCTGTCGGCCAGCGCGATGGCAAAATCGAGATGCTTCGGCTCAAGGGTGGCTTCATACAAATCGAGCACGCCGGAAAGCAGATACGCATAGCCCTGTTGCAATTGCACGGCATCGCGCTCGCCATCGCGCCAGCGATGATAGAGCGTGCCGGTCTTCGCGTCCCAAAGCTTGTCGCGCAGGAACGAAACATTTTTTTCAGCCGCGGCGCGATACGTTTCGTCACCAAGAATGGCATACGCGCGCGCCATCGCGCCGAGCATCAAACCGTTCCACGACGCGAGGATTTTATC
>DASRBR010000387.1:0-5160 GCA_035653495.1 Verrucomicrobiia bacterium | reverse complement strand
ATCATATCATGAACAACAGCCTCGATCGCCGCTCCTTCCTCAAGCGCACCGCACTCGTTGCAGGCGCAATGTCCACCGCTCAATTTCTTCCCGCCTCCGCGTTCGCCGCGCGACGACGCCTGCCGAAGGACAAATTGAACGTCGTGCAAATCGGTTGCGGCGGGCGTTCCGGCGACCATTTGAAACAAGTCATTGACCACAACGGCCAAAATCTTTACGCTATCGTTGACCCCGATGAGAAGCGCCATGCGTCGGTCGCGAACTGGCTTAAGAAAACTGTTCCCGACGCACCCCTGCCGCAGATGTTCACCGACTACCGCCAGATGTTCGACAAGATCGCCAAGAACATCGACGCCGTTTTCATCGCCACGCCCAACCATCATCACGCCACCGCGGCGATGATGGCCATGGAGCACGGCAAAAATGTCTATTGCGAAAAACCGCTCACACACGACATCGGCGAAGCGCGCCGCGTCCGCGAAATGGCTGCGCGCGGCAAACACAAATTCGCCACGCAAATGGGCAACCAGGGGCATTGCATGGACGGTTACCGCAGCCTTTGCGAATACATCTGGGCCGGAGTCATCGGCAATGTCACCGAGACCCATAGCTGGACCAACCGCGCCAATGGCGGCGTCGGACCGCGTCCTCCCACGCTGCCCGTGCCTGCCGGATTGCATTGGGATTCTTGGATCGGGCCCGCGCCCTATCGCGATTATCATTCCGACCTGCACCCGCACGAATGGCATGGATGGTATGATTTCGGCAACGGTTCCATCGGCAACATGGGCTGTCACGTGCTCGACGGCGCTTATTGGGCGCTCAAGATCGATCATCCGACCAGCATCGAAGTCGAGCAGATGCGCGGCGGCAGCGATGAGCGTTATCCGACGGGCTGCCGGGTGCGTTGGGACGTTCCCGCGCGGGGAAACATGCCGCCCGTAAAGGTTTATTGGTACGAAGGTCTCAACCCGACCACCACTGAAGATCCAAACGGCACGCTCCATGCCGCCAAGGGAGATGCGCGGTATTTCCCGCCATTGCTGTTGAAGCTCCAGGACCAATATCCTGACGAAGATTTCGAAAGCCCCGACAGCGGCACGTTGTATGTCGGCGACAAGGGCGTCATCTACACCTCGACCTACGGCGACAAGATGCACATCGTCCCGTGGGAAAAAATGAAGTCCACCCCTGCCCCGGCCAAAACATTGCCGCGGCCCAAGGACATCTTCACCGATTTCATCGAAGCCTGCCTCGCCGGCAAAACCGAGACATCCGCGCCTTTTGAATATGGCGCGCGGCTGACGGAGTTTTGCATCCTCGGCAACCTGGCGCAACATGTCGGTCCCGAGCACAAGGTCGAGTGGAACGCCAAACACATGAAGGTGACGAACATCGCCGACCTGAACGCGTGGGTGCATCGCCAGTCCCGCGACGGTTGGAAAGTCGCCTGATTTTAGCGATGTCTCCAGCAGATTAGTGCTTCCGCGCATTGCAAGCCTGGCTATTGTCAATCGGCCTTGAGGGACGAAAGCGCGTCTATATTTCACGTTCGATGCCCGCCCTGACATCATCTGGGCGTTCGATGTTTCGTTGCTTTGGGTCGCCTGACCGCTTGCCGAATATTTTTTTTCCAAATAGCGTGTTTTATCGTGTTTTAGCGTGGCCTAAGTGCAACCAGGTGAAACAAGGTGAAACGGAACGTGTGGAAATCCCCGCAGACCGCTGTCGAAGTGAAACATTCCTCGTCGCCTGAAAACGCCAGTTTCACAGCTTCCCGTTCCGATTTTTTTTCCTGATAGCTGAAACCAGGTGAAACAAGCTGAAACGAGGTGAAACACCCGGCCGGAAGAAGACGAGGATAGAGGATTGAGGATGGAGGATAGCCAAAGGCAAGATGTCCGATGCTCGATACCAGGTGCTGGATGCTGTAGCTGAAAACGTCAGTTTTCAGCCTGGAGCGGACAAGCTCCGCGCTCCCACGCGGCGTTATCCGACACAAGGCGACATTATCCGACACACCCTTCAACTTCCTCCTGCAGAGTGATTTGGAGCGCGGGTCGGCGACCGGCAGCTATTCTAAACCCGTCCAGCAGAATTGTAACCCGCTGGGGCTCATCGAGCCGCGCTCCCAAGCCGCGTTTTCCGGCACAATGCGACATTATCCGACACAGCAGGCGTCGCCTGCGCCCCGAGGTAACCAGAGAATGGAGAATGGCAAAATTCCTCCAACCCGGAACCCCTTAAGGCCGGCGAGGATAGAGGACTCAGGATTGAGGATAACAAAATCCCCCGACCCGGAACCCAGAACTCAGAACTCAGAACCCTTGGTGCGCATCCGATTCAAATGTCAAAGAACGTCACGAACGATAAACATTCGCGTGTCCGCCGCAGCCGTAGCTGAGGCAGACCCGTCACACGCCAAAGAGAATAGCATGTTCTTTTTGCAAGGCAAGCAAAATATATCAGTAAAGCTGTAAATAGCGCAGCCCGTTTGGTGCCCATGCTTTAGCATGTCTGAAGTGCGCACGCTCTGAAGCGTGGCCACCAAACAAGGAACCTGCCCTGGCGATTGAGCGTCGCCGTCCTATCGGTCCCTTTCGTACCAACGCTTTTGCTCAATGATTGCCCCCAGATAACCGTTTTGCTAACCTGCCCAAATGTCTGAGGCCTTGTCTGCGGGTTCCAAGGCGGCGCCGATGCCGTTGTTGCTGTTGTTCCGCGTCAACGCGGTGCAGTCGTTGCGTCGTTTGAAATCGGTGCGCGACCAGTCGCGTTTGCTCACCGCGCTGATTTTTTTGTTCATCGTGGGCTACCTGGGGATTTCCTTCTGGCTGTTTTACAAGGCGCTGAAATTTGTGGGGGCGTTCCCCGGATTGGGCACGGTCCTGACGGAACGGTTGTTGTATCTGCTCTTCGCGTTTTTGTTCACGCTGCTGCTGCTGAGCAATCTCATCATCAGTTACACGAACATGTTTCGAAATCGCGAAGCCAGTTTCCTGATGTCGCTGCCCGTGCCGACGCAAACCATTTTCCAATGGAAGTTTTTTGAATCCACGCTGCTGGCGTCGTGGGCATTTGTGTTCCTGATCGCGCCGTTGCTGGTGGCGTTCGGGCTGACTCACGAGGTGGCGTGGCATTTTTATCCGATCACCATGGTGCTCATCGGCCTTTTTATTTTTTTGCCGGCGGTGGCGGGGTCGTGGCTGGCGTTAAATTTGGCGCGGTTCCTTGACCGGCGCGCATTCCAAGTTAGCGTTTTGATCCTGGCGCTTGGGCTGTTCGGCTGCGCGATTTTTTGGTGGCACAGCCGGCCGGCAGCGGACGAAATGACGGAGACGCGCGTGCTGGCCGTGCTGGACCGGTTGCTGGAACAAACAAAGTTCGCGCAATTCCCGTTCCTGCCGAGTTACTGGCTTTCGACGAGCGTGTTGCAATGGGCGCAGGGCGCGCTCGAACTGGCCGGCTTTTTCGCCCTGGTGCTGCTGAGCAATGTCCTCTTCTTCGGCTTCCTTGCCTTCACGTTTTTGGGAAATTCGTATTATGACGCCACGTCGCGGGTGCAGAGCCGCGCGAGTGTCTGGGGCCAATGGGAATGGTTCCGCGCGTGGGTGCGTCGCGGGCAAAAATTTTCATATCCGGTCGGCCCGGCGGAAAAATTGATCGACTTGTTGCGCTGGCTCAAAACCGACACGCGGGCGCTGCTGGTGAAGGACGCGCGGATGTTCTGGCGCGACACCACGCAGTGGGGCCAGACGGTGCTGCTGTTCGGATTGCTCGGGGTTTATGTCGTCAACGTGCGGCATTTCACGAACCAGTTTGTGAACCCGTTCTGGATCCATTTGGTGTCGTATTTGAACCTGGGCGCATGCGCGCTCAACCTGGCGACATTGACGACGCGTTTTGTTTACCCGCAATTTTCGCTGGAGGGCCGGCGATTGTGGATCGTCGGCATGGCGCCGATGGGTTTGCCCAAAGTGGTGAAGGCCAAATATTGGCTGGCGAGTTTTTCATCGCTGGTGGTGACGCTCACGCTCGTGGTGCTGTCGAGTTGCCTGCTGCGAATGCCATGGGACCGGGTGCTGTTTTTTGGCGCGGTGATCACGGTGATGACGTTCACGTTGAACGGGCTGGCTTCGGGGCTCGGCGTGATGTATCCGAATTTCAAGGAGGGAAATCCGAGCAAGATCGTGAGCGGATTTGGCGGGACGTTTTGCCTTGTGCTGAGTTTTCTTTACATCCTTGGTTCGATTTTGTTGCTGGCTTTCGGAGCGGCGGAGATGCGCGGCAAATCGCCTTCGATGACGTGGGCGGGAGTGAGCGCTTGCGGATTTTTCGTGCTTTCGTTCCTGATAGGATGGCTGCCGTTCCGGCTAGGAATGCGCCAATTGCGCCATTTTGAATTTTAAGAGGAGTTCAGCGCCTGCTTTCTCTCACGAGGAGAACGGGATCACCCCGCCAGCGGACACATCGTCTCGCACCACTGTTCGATTTTAAGTTTGAGGGCGTCGCGAATCTGGCGGGTTCTGGCCAGCTTTTCTTCGCGTGTGCCTTGCAATGCCGATGGATCAGAAAAACCCCAATGCAACCGCATCGCGCCGCCGGGAAAAATCGGGCAACGTTCGGCGCTCGTTTCGTCGCAAACCGTGATGACGTAATCAAATCGCTCGCCCGACTTTATCATGTCCCCAACCGATTTGGTTTTGTTGCCGGAAATATCCACGCCGATCTCCTGCATCGCCTCCACGACAATCGGGTTCAGCTTTCCCGGTTCGAGCCCGGCGCTTTGCGCTTCAAATTCACTGCCGCAAATCCGGTCCAGGAACGCCTCGGCCATCTGGCTGCGGGCGCTGTTGTGGATGCAGACGAAAAGCACTTTCTTTTTCATACGGGAGTCCCGGGCTGGCTTTTCGCGCAGCAAGTGCTTTCCCGCACGCAACGGCAGCCAACCATTCCGATGCAGGCGCCAAGAGTGGGCGCAGCGATGTAAATCCAAAGATGCTCGAAGTGGCCCGAAATGAGCGCAGGCGCAAACGAGCGCGCGGGATTCATGGATGCGCCGGAAATCGGCCCGGCAAACAAGGCTTCAAACGCGATCACCGCGCCGACGGCTATCCCAGCCGTGATTCCCTTTTCCTTCGCGCCGGTGGACACGTTGAG
>DASRBR010000386.1:0-10324 GCA_035653495.1 Verrucomicrobiia bacterium | reverse complement strand
GACCACGCGGGCGCGCAATTCCAGGTTGCGTATGGCCATCAACGCGCGCGGATCTACAAATCCATTTTTCGTCGTGGAAAGAGGCGTGTTCGAATTGTTCGGGCCGGGCATACGACAAATCAGGTTGAGCCGGGTTCGGGCACAGTTTCCAAAAGCTTGCGGATGATGGTGTCCACGTTCACGCCCTCGGCTTCAGCGCGATAGTTGGTGAGAATGCGATGGCGCAAGACCGGCGCGGCCAGCGTGCGGATGTCATCGGCAGAAACGTGTATGCGTCCAGCGAGCAAGACGCGGGCTTTTGCGCCGAGAACGAGCGATTGCGCGGCTCGCGTGCCTGCGCCCCAACTGACCCAATCGTTGACGAACGGCGGCGTGCTTTTTTGTTGCGGACGCGATGCCGCGGTCAATCGCACCGCGTAACGCACCAAATTTTCCGCGACGGGCACATGGCGCACCAAATCGTGAAAACGCAAAACGTCTTCGCCCGTGAACACCGGTTCAATCAGCCCAGCACGACCTTCGGTCGTTTGCTGCACGACCGCAACTTCGCCGTCTTCAGGCAAATAATTGATGACCACATTGAACAAAAAACGGTCCAGTTGCGCCTCCGGCAGCGGATAGGTGCCTTCCATTTCAATCGGGTTTTGCGTGGCGAGAACAAAGAACGCCTCCTCTAGCGCGTGGCGAACGCCTGCCGCGGTGACCTGATGTTCCTGCATCGCTTCGAGCAAGGCGGCCTGCGTCTTGGGCGGCGTGCGGTTGATTTCGTCGGCGAGAATCATATTGGCGAAGATCGGGCCGCGAACGAAAACCATCTTCCGGCCTTCGGGCGATTCCTGAAGAATTTCGGTGCCCGTGATGTCGGCGGGCATAAGGTCGGGCGTGAACTGGATGCGCTGGAATTTGAGATGAAAGATTTGCGCGATGGATTTTACCAGGAGCGTTTTGGCCAATCCCGGCGCGCCGGTGATGAGGCAATGTCCGCCGGCGAACAGCGCGATGAGAATCTGTTCGATGACTTCCTTTTGCCCGACGATCGCCTTGCCAAGTTCGGTTTCGATGCGCTTGCGGCTTGCGGCCAGGCGTTCGACGGCTTCGCGTTCTTCGACGATTGCAGGCGGAACGGACGTGACGGGATTGGACATTGTGTTCATGCGATTATAGACGCCGGGCAAGCCGGTTTAGTTGCCAAAAATCTGTGACTACAAACTGCTGCCCTCCTTGACAGCTTCGATCTGCAACAGCAAACGCTGTGCATCGCGAAAACGCGGCGCTTCCTCCAGCGCCTGCAAAACATGCCGCCTGGCTTCCGGTTCGGAACCACCGCGCTCGTGAAGCAGTTGCGCCAACTGAAAATGCACTTGCGCGGCATCCGGCGGATTGAGCAGCAACAGCTTGCGGTTGGCATCGATGGCGACGTCATTCGCTCCCGTTGCAGCGCCGGCTTTTGCCAATGCTTCGTATGGCGCGGAAATGAGCGGATTGATCGCCAGCAAACGCTGCGAATACTTGATGGCGTTCGGCCAGTCTTGCCGGTCCTGCGAAAGTTCAATCAATCGCAACTCCAAATCCGCAAAATCCGATTCGCGTTCGGCAAATTTTTGGAGTGTTGCGTATTCAGCGTTCGTCTCGTTCAGATGGCGCTCGGTTGCTGCCAGGAGCCAAAGCGGGTTCTCCGACTGATGTTCGCCAAGGTATTCATTGGTGAGCGCTTCCAGCAACGGCTTTGCTTCCGACCATTTTTTTTCCTCCATCAATTTATGCGCCTTGTCCATGCGCACGAAATAATTTTTCGGATGCGATTCCTCCCATGCGGCGGTTTCCGTTTCGGATTTATGCGGCGGCGGCGTTTCGACATCAACGCCCGGCGCAAGATTTTCCGCTTTCACGCGCGCAAATTTTGCGAATTGCTTTGTGATGTCCCCCAAAGCAGCTGTATGAGCGGTGATGGCCTCGTTGATTTCCTTTCCGTCACGCAATTCCTGCAAGATGGCTTTCAGCGCATCGAAACCGTATTGCTGCGCCAAAAATTCGACGACGAGCGATGATTCGTAATAAGCAAATTGCAGTTCGCGGCCATTTTTGGGCGCGAGAAACGCACTGCTGAGTTCACCCAGCGGCGTCAACTTGCCGTCGAGAATCATGGCGCGATTGGCAAGGTCCATGCGTGCGCCCCAGGTCGGCTTCGCCTGCCGCTCCTCATAGACCGAAATGCCTTCGCTGAGCCAGCGCGGCATTTTATTCTGTGTGGCGTTCAACGTGACCACGTGGCAGAACTCGTGCCAGAGGACATCCTGCCAGTTGGCCGGGTTCGGTTCTTGTGAGGCTGGGCTGTTCGCCGTGATGACCGAACCGAAACAGACGCCGAGATAACCGGGATTGCCCGGCAAACCAAACGTGCGCACCGCGAAATCCTTTTGCTCGGGAAAAATATCCACGGTGGTCGGCTGCGTGAGTTCGACGCCGTATTTCCTGCACAAAGTCGCTTTCGCGCGGCCCAATAAATCGAGCACGGAATCGCCGTAAAGCTTCGCCTCCAGCGGCGTCATGTGGACGATGAAATCCGCGTTGGTGAGCGTTTGATATTTCACCATCTGGTCGTGCAGCGTGATGAGATTATAGGTGGTCACATCATAATCATCCGTGGCGTGGACTTGCTGGACCAGTTTCCAGCCCTCGTCCGTTTGTCCCAGACGCAACAAATCTTCGGCCAGTTCGCGTTGCGCGGGAAGATAGGTGGGATCGAAAGCCAAAGCGCGTTTCTGCGCTGCCGCGCCTTCAGCGAATCGGTATTTCTGCGCGAGCTTGAGGCCGATAATGTAATCCACACGCGGGTTGCTCTTCCAAAATTGCAGCGCCTGCTCGCGGAATTTTTGTTCACTTGCGGAATCGTTGCGCAGATGTGCCAGCACAGCGCGATAGGCCAGCGCTTCGGGATTGTGCGGATTGACATTGAGCACAATGGAGATTTTTTTTTCCGCCTGGTCGTATTCCTCGGCATCAATCAAATGGTCGGTTAGCAGCAAAAGGCTGGGAACATGATGCGGATTCACCGCGAGCGCGGCTTGGATTGCGCCGGACATTTCTTCGCGATCACTCGGCTCGAATGCCTGTGCCAATCCGGTTTCCATGTCCGGATCATCGGGGAATTGTTTCAAGCCGGCGCGGAACGCATCCGCAGCGAGGGCGTAATCGTGCTTGTCCAACGCGAGTTGGCCGCTGGCAAGAAAACCTTCGCGTTGCGGCGGCGACATCGTTTCGGCGCGTCGGAAACAATTTTCCAGCACGAGTTTCGGCTCAACTCCCAAGAGCAACAGCACGCGACCAAGCGGCACGATGTCCTCCGGATCGAACCGTCCGGAACGCCGCTCGACGAGCAACCGCATCTCCAGCAACTGCCGGTTCGCGGCCGCCGTGTCGTTTTCGTAAAGAGAGGTTTCCCGCGCGAGCAGGTGCTTTTCCAGCGTCGCAGAATAATATTCATGGAGCGCGGCGACCGCGTTGGTGTGGGCTTCGTGATACCGGCCAACGGTGAGCAAAGCTTTCACCAGCAGCACGCGCCAGTCGCCGCCGTAATCGCCGTCCTCGACTTTTTTCCGCGCGGTTTCGATCACTTTGTCATAATGGCCGCGCAAAAAATCCTGCTGGGTTTCTTCAAAAGATTGCGCAGAGGCGCGGGGAGCGATAACGAGAAAACTTCCTCCCATCAACCACAGGCCAATGGGCCAGAGCAGAGCCACTGACAAAAACAACTTGCGACGCGGCATCGTTTCATCATTCATACGCCGAGTTGCGCCCTGAATCAATGGACAATGGACGCAAATTGGAGATAAATGGCACCCCGGAACCCCCTTGGAGGAATCTCCAATGATTCAACTGGCGAGATGCCGCCAATGCGCCTGTCACTCCCACTCAATCGTCGCGGGCGGCTTGCTGGAAATGTCGAAGCAGACGCGGTTGACGCCTTTGACCTCGTTGATGATGCGCGTGGAAAGTTTTTCCAACAAATCGTATGGCAGCTTCACCCAGTCGGCCGTCATGCCGTCCTGGGATTCAACCGCGCGCAGCGCAATCGTATAATCATAGGTGCGTTCGTCACCCATTACACCGACGCTGCGCACCGGCAGCAACACCGCAAAGCTCTGCCAGATTTTGTAATACCAACCGCTGGCCTTCATTTCCTCGACCACAATCGTGTCCGCCTCGCGCAAAATTTCGCAACGTTTGGGCGTCACTTCGCCCAAAATCCGCACAGCCAAACCCGGTCCGGGAAAGGGCTGGCGCAGAACGATTTCGCGCGGCAGTCCAAGTTCCAATCCCAATTCGCGCACTTCATCCTTGAACAAACATTTCAACGGCTCGACCAGTTGGAACTTCATCTTCTTGGGTAGGCCGCCGACGTTATGATGGCTCTTGATCATGGCTGCCGGGTTGCCAGCGATGGGCACAGATTCAATCACGTCCGGATAAAGCGTCCCTTGCGCCAAAAAGCGCGCCTTGCCCGCGCGTTTGGTCGCCTTTTCGAAAACCTCGATGAACGTTCGCCCGATGATTTTTCGTTTGCGCTCGGGATCGGTCACGTCCTTGAGCCGCCGCAAAAATAATTTCGACGCATCCTCGTATTGCAGCCGAATCTTGAAATGACGCCCGAACACTTCCCGCACGACCTCCGCTTCTCGCCCGCGCAACAAGCCGTTGTTGACGAAAATGCAGGTAAGCTGGTCGCCGATGGCCTTGTGCAACAGTGCCGCGGCGACGCTCGAGTCCACTCCGCCGCTCAAGCCCAGGATCACGCGCTCCTCGCCCACCTGTTTGCGAATCGCCTCGACCGCCTGGTCAATGTAATTGTGCATCGTCCAGTTTTTGCCGCAGCCGCAGATGTTGTGCACAAAATTCGCGATGATTTCGCGCCCCTGTGGTGTGTGCGCGACTTCGGGATGAAATTGCAGGCCGAATATTTTGCGCTCGCGGTCCTCGATGGCAGCGTAATCGGAATTTTCCGTGACCGCGACAGATTTGAAGCCGGTCGGAATTTTCGTGAGCTTGTCGCCATGCGAATTCCAGACCTGCAGACGTTCGGGAAGGTTCGCAAACAGCGGACAGAAGTTGTCCTTCACCTGCAACGTGCCCTTGCCATATTCGCGCTTGAGGCCTTTCTCAACTTTCCCGCCCAGATATTGCGCAATCAATTGGAGGCCATAACAGATGCCAAGGATGGGAATGCCAAGATTGAAGATTTTGCGATCGGGCAACGGCGCGTTGGCCGAATAAACGCTGGACGGGCCGCCGGAAAGGATCAGGCCCTTGGGCCGGAGTGCGATGATTTCCGACGCGGGCGTATCGTAACGAAGGATGACCGAATACACATTGCACTCACGAATTCGCCGCGCAATGACCTGCGTGTATTGGGAACCGAAATCGAGGATGACGATTTGTTCGTTCATCAAAAGTATTTGCCTTTGAAACGCAACTTTGGCGAGAGAAAAATTTTGTATCCTTGCAAAAGCAGGACGCGAAGCAGAAAGAGGAAATGTTTACGGTCAAAATGAACAGCCGCTTCAACCGGTATAAATCATTATTCCGCGTTGACGACGCTCACCGTGCCGCTGGTCGAATCGTAATCGAGCTTCATGCCATAGGGCGCATCGGGGATCCTCACAATCAACTTTTCCTGGACCAATTCGTTCAAATCTTTCGGATAACGGTCATGCTCCGTATTGAACATCTGGATGGCCTGGTTGAGCGACGCGATGTCGGTCGTTGCAATCGCCTTGTTCCTGCCGTTCGCCAAGCCGCCCAAATAATCGTTGGGGGCGTTCAACGGATTGCTGCCGGGCGCATTCGTGGTCGCGGCAGTTTTGGGAGTTTTATCGTTGCAGCCAAAAAGGAAGCAAAGCGCCAACAGACACAAAAGGCGATGCGGTTTCATAGGGAAATTTTAACACCGATTCGGCGATTCTCAATGCGAATGACCGAGTTTATCCGGGCAAGTAACCTCCAGCACAGCCCGGAAGCCTTCCATTTGGATTAACGTCCAGAGACTCGAAAAAATGATGTCTGGTTGGTCGTTTGAATCATCATACTGGTGGCATTGGTGGGAGGGCCGATATTTTCCCAGGTCGGGCTGTTCAGATTCGTGGTTGTATGCAATTGATAAGGCGCAATTCCCCCGGACCAACTCAGGAACATTGCGCCTGTTTGTGGAATGGCGTTAAGTACGATAGGCGGGGCAGCGAGCACTTGGAGATTCATTGTGGCAGAAGCGGTCAGGCCTCCGGGATCAGTTGCCTGGATGATAAAAGAATTGTTTCCCACATCGCTGGAGAGGGGCGTGCCGCTGAGAACTCCTGTGCTGCCTACATTCAACCAGGCCGGACCTCCTGCTTTCGAAAATGTGAGCAGGTCCCCGTTCAAATCACTGGCGTTCGTGGCGACGTTTCCGAAATAATTTTGACCGGCGTTGGCATTCGCAAGTGTGAATGGGTTCAACTGGAACGTGGGCGGCCAGTTTGGGACCATGCTGATTGCCGTGACGATCACGTTCGACGAAACCGGCAATTGAATGCTTTGAGCAGTCTTGAGCGGATCCAGCTTGAAGGAATAACCGTAGAGATAAAAGGTGCCAACAGCGGAATTTCCATTAGTTTTGTTGCGATAGCTCATGTAAAGCGCTTTTGATTCACCCGCATAGTTTTGCGGGGTGAACCAATCGCTGAAGCTCTGGACAAAGGTGGCGGTGGTGGAGTCGGAATAGGTGACCACGAACGATTGCGACGGTTGATTGCCGCGCACGCCGGTTGCCAGCATCCTGAGTTGGGAGTAATTGCCCGGTGACAATGGAATGACCTGCCCGGCGCAACTGATGACGTTGTTGGTATTGAATGGCCCGAATGTGAACAGCGTATTGCTCCACGTTTGCGAGGTTCCTAGCAGGCTCCCGGAATACGAGAAGCCGTTGCCATCCAACGCGCCGCTGAGCGGATTGGTATAGGTGGTTCCGTCGGTATAAATTCCGTCCCGATTGTAAAAATCCGTCAATGACTCCGTGACTGGATCATTGGCTACCATCATCGAAAGGACAACAAGATCGGAATTATTCGGCAGCGTGACGTTCCGTACCGTCCTGGTCTGGTCCAAGGCAAAAGCATAGCCGTAAACGTGCATGTTCGCGAATTGCACCGCGCCGCTGCTCTTATTCCGGTAGGGCATGGTGATGACAGAGACTTCATCTGGGTACGATTGCGGCTTGGCCCAATCGCTGAAACTCTGCGTGAATGCAGCCGTGGAACTGTCCGTGTAGCTTACTATAAAGGTTTGCGTCTCCTGATTGCCATTTACGCCAGCCGCGAGAATTTGCAATGAATCGAAGCTGCCGGCCGGCAAAGCGACAGTTTGGTTTGCGCAATAAACCACGTCCGGCGCATTGGCAGGCCCGAAGCCGAAAACAAGGTTGTTCCACGCCAGCGAAGGTCCAAGCAAATCCGCCGAATAAGCATCAACACTGCCGTCAAATCCTGTCGAAAATGTGAGGCCATCCGAATAGATTCCCGAGCGATTATAATACGCAGCCAGACTGACGGATGTGGCCCCCGGAATTTGCGGCGCGCCCAGAGGCATGGCGCTCACTGCCGTTGAATCGGAGCTCGCACCTCCGCTGCCAATGGCGGCCACTTTGTAATAATAGGCAAGGCCGTTGGTCAGCCCGGTGTTGGTGAAAGCCAGCCCGCTCACCGTCGCCAGAGTCGTAAAATAACCTGTGCTCGCCGTGGCGCGTTTCAAGTTGTAAGCAATGGCATTTGGGACTGCGCTCCAGCGCAAGGCAACAAACGCATTGCTGCTCGTCGCGGTCAATCCGCCGGGAACGGCAGGAGGCATGTAAGTGAACGTTACCGGGGCGGAAGCATTGCCGTTGGCCACTGTCACCAGTGAATAACTTCCAGCCGGAAGATTCTGTGGCAGGGTGAACTCCGTCGTGACGACCTTGCTGCCGGTTTGGACGCTGACGTTGTTCCAGTTGTATGTTCGCGCATAATAGACGTACCCGCTGCTATTATTGGTCAAGCGCACGAGGGGATAATCGCTTTGCATTTGTTCGTCATCGCCATAAGCCGCGCCCGCAGAAATCCCGTTCAACCCAGTACCGGTCAGGTGATACGAGCCGTCCCCGTTCTCGGTGACGCTGTTGATGGCGGGTTGCCCTGCGGCCAACGGCAAACCATCGGGTGTATAAATATAAAGTGACTTCGAGTCCTGGCCTCCCACAAACAAGACCGACCCGTCCGGCAGGCACAACATGCTGTTTTCGAAGGGGGCGCCACCATACGTGCTTCCACCGTTCGGGGCATTGATTGCAGTAAAAGCATTCGAGATATAATCGTATTCGTAGAAGCTGCACGGGCCGCCCCCGCTGGCGGGCCCCAAGTCGCAAATAATTCTTCCATTGACCATCATCGCCGCCGGTGCGTCCAATGCGCCCAGGAAGTTCGTCCCAAAAACCATCACCGGGCCGGCCACCCAACTGCCCGAATTCGTGACGGTGTTGCCCGGTGTATAAATCGCGGTGTTGGTCGTGCCGCCAATGTAAAACACACTGCCATTCGGGAGCAGAAATCCCGGCCCGAGCTCTTCGTTGGAACTGTACATCACCGCCGGCACCGTTCCGTCCGAAATCCATTGATTGAGAGAGGGGACATAATGCCGCGTGTTTTGCGAGCCGGCATCAATGGTAAGGATGCTGTCAGTCGGCAGCCTCACCCAGCAAACTTCATTCTGGTTTTTGGTGGACGCTGCGGTTTGCCACGTGTTCATGGCGGCATTATAGATCAGGCAGCCGCCAAACTCGCCGACCGGCGCCAGCAAAACATTGCCATTGGGCAGCATGTCCGAAATGGCGTCGGAAAAACCGACTGCAGGAATGGGATCAGGTATGCGCGTCCAAACGTCATTCAACGGATCATACAATTCTCCGTGGTCGTGACCGCTCCCATACTCGCCACCCGCAACGAAAACCTGGCCGTTCGTCAACAATTGAGAAGCGTAAAAAAGACGTCCATAGTTCATCGCCGCAACGCGTGTCCAGGTGCCGTTGATGTAGCTGCCCTGGATGTCCGGCGTCAGCGTGCAGCATACCCCGCTGCCGTTGATTGCGAGCACTGTGCCGTCGCTGAGCAACAGGCAATTATTGACGCTGGTGGGCGGCTTTGTCGCCAGTGCTGTCCAGGTGCCGGAAGCCATTAGAGCGCAGTCTTGCAGCAGGAGAATAATCGCTGCCATTACGCAATGCCGCGATGATTTGATTAGGTGGAAGTTAATGCCTTGTGCCTACCAAATTAACGAGTGAAATGAAAGTTCAAAAGCGCCAATCGTTGCGTCCCATTGGAGCAATTCAAAGATGATTGACGGCAAACTTCGATGTTTGAAGAAAAAAAACAACGACTTCCCGCCATGCATCAAACCCTTAATGGCGGATTCCCTGTTCGAACTTTGCCCGCAGGCGTGCCTACTTGTTGGTCGAAGGCGGCGCGGCGGGAGCAGCGTTGGTGCTGCTGGTGCCCGAATTGTCAGACGACTGATTGCAGCCCACGAGGACAAACCCGCTCAACAGGCACAATAGTAATGCAAGGGATGTTTTCCTTTTCATAAGTGAGCCATTCTAACACCCCTCGCGGCAAATCACAACTGGAGAATCCGAACCCCAAAGGCAGGTGTTCAAGCGGCTTGACACCTTGCGGCAAAGTTCGGGAAGCTGCGCAAAACCGATGGCCAAGTCCGCCCATCACAATTCGCCGGACGGAAAACCGTCCGCTGGGATTTCGGATAAAACGGGCGCTTTCACCACCACGAATTGGAGCGTGGTCCTCACTGCTGGAGGCGCGGATTCAACCCGCTCGGCGGCTGCGCTGGAGAGATTGTGCCGCAAATATTGGCAGCCGATCCATGGGTTCATCCGGCGGCGCGGCGCGGACCGGCATGAAGCGGAGGATTTGACGCAGGCGTTCTTCGCCCACTTGCTCGACAAGGAATCGCTCAGAAAGGTGGACCCGAAAAAAGGAAAGTTTCGCACCTTTTTGCTGGCCTCGCTCAGCAATTTTCTCGCGAACGAATGGGACAAACGCCACACGCTCAAACGCGGCGCAGAATACCAGATCATGGCGCTTCACGAAGTGGCCGAGGAGATTTATAATTGCGAATCCTCCAGTTCAGCATCGCCCGAAAAACTTTTTGACCGCCGTTGGGCGTTGCTGTTGCTCGAAGCTGTGCAAGCCAGGCTCAAGGCTGAGCACGCGAACAAACCCAAATTATTCGCAACGCTTGAGCCCGGATT
>DASRBR010000385.1:0-6400 GCA_035653495.1 Verrucomicrobiia bacterium | reverse complement strand
CCCGGAGGTCAAGCGCGGCGAACGGGTGACGATGCGTTTGATTTCGTGCGTCAGCTTGGCGTGCGTTTTCAGCAAGCCAGTCTTGAACTTGTCGAATAATCCCATGATTTAATTGGCTGCACGCGACGTCGAGGTGCGCCGGGCCATTTCCGCCCGCCGTGATGCCGCGCGTTCTTTGACTTTCTCCACGTGCTGGTAAGGCAGTTTGATGGTGCCAATGAGCGGCCTGCCCTTGTTCATGCCGTGGCAATCCGAGCCGCCGGTGACAAGCAAATGATGCTCATCGGCCAACTGCAAATAATGCTGCGATGTCGCGGTCGAATGCTTGGAATGAAAACACTCGAGACCGTCCAGGCCGCCTTCCACCATTTCAGGAATGATGTCGTCGGTGCGATTCAGTCCCGGATGCGCCATCACCGCCACGCCGCCGGCTTCATGGATCAGCTCGATTGCGCGCAACGCGGAGATTTTTGATTTGGGCACCCATGCGGGGCGATTGATCTTAAGATAACGCTCGAACGCCTCGTCCAAACTGCTGCACAAGCCCGCCTGCACCAGCGCGCGCGCAACATGCGGACGGCCCGGCGAACGGCAATTCGCGATCGCAAATACCGCGTCCGCTTGCAAAGGAATGTCCAGCCGGTTCAACCGCGCGACCATCTCGCGGATGCGGTTTTGCCGCACGGTTTGAAAATGGCTGACTTCCTTCAGTAAATTAGGATTCTCAAGCTCGATGCAATAACCCAGCAGATGAAGTTCGATGCCGTTGATTTCGGCCGTCAATTCCGTGCCCGAAATGAACTCGATGCCCGCCTCCTTGCACGCAATGGCCATCCGCGCGCAGCCCTCCACGGTATCGTGGTCCGTCAACGCAACCGCCGACAACTCGCAGCGTTTGGCATGGACCGCCAGTTCTTCCGGCGTGTAAGTGCCGTCGGAAAAATTGGTGTGCAAATGAAGATCGGCGTAGCTCATTATGAAAGTTCCGGGTTCCGGTTTACTTCACCGCCCTTGCCGGCCGCATCAAATCGCCCTTCACCCGGTCGAGTATTCCGTTCACGAATTTGCCGCTGTCCTGCGTTGAAAATTTTTTCGCGATGTCCACGGCCTCGTTGATGCTGACGATGGGCGGGATGTCGTCACGATGAAACATCTCGTAAATGGCGAGCCGAAGGATGTTGCGGTCCACGGCGGCGATGCGGTGCAACTCCCAATGCTGCACGTATTTTTTGATGATGGCGTCAGCCTCCTCCCGATGCTTGAGCGCGCCGCGGATCAGGGGCTCGGCAAACAGGCGAATTTCCGCCTCATCCGCGGTAGGCGCGGGCACTTCGACGTTTTGGCCCCAGGTGGCATTGCCCTTTTCACCGGCAATCACCACCGACCGCTGTGAATTCCAAAAATGTTCGAGCGCCTCGTCCAGCTTCTCCGGCGGATTCAAATCATGCTGAAATAAAAATTGGACGGCGCGCTCCCGCGCTTCTCTTCGTTTGCCCATAACACCATGATGACCAAGAAATCGCGGCAGCGAAATGAAATTATTTTGTCCCACCCGGCTCGTTCAGCCGCGAAGTGCCGGATTGCACCCGACATCTTCTGAATCAATGATCATCAAAAAATTTTCGATTAACGCTTTCATTTCGCGCGCGGATATCCTTATTCTCATGAAAGTAAACCAAGTCTGGAGATTTCGCCAACCAACGCCTGTGAAGCCATGAACGAGCAGGAACGCAGAGAATTGGAGCAGTTGAAATCGCGCCAGGCTGAATTGCTCGGACAATTGGCCGACCTCAGCCACAGGCTGGATGCCTTCGAACGCCGCATGTCGGCGCCAGCCTCAGCGTCTGAAATTTCCGAATCCAAACGCGAGATCCTTTCCCGTGTGGCTTCGCCTCAGCCCGCAGCTCCCCCTGCATCTGCACCTGCTCCAGCGCCTGCGCCAGTTGTCGAATCGCCAAAACCGCCCATTACCGTTCCGCCGCTCATCCAACCACCGCCCATTCCGGTCGTGCAACGTCCTGCGCCCGCTCGCGAAATTCCACCTCAACCGGTGGCCGCACGTGTGATGGCTGCACGTGTTCCTGTCGCTGCACCTAAAGCGCAAAGCTTTTCCGAAACCCGCGCTGCCGAACCACCCAGGATGCCCGGACCGCAAAGCGAATCGGCCAAGAAAGGTTCGCTCGAAATGCGGTTGGGAACGTTTTGGCTGGTGCGCATCGGCATCGTGATGTTGCTGACGAGCCTCGTCTTTTTCGGCGCGTATGCGTATCAAAATTTTATTCCGAAGTTGGGCGCTCCCGGCAAAGTGGCCTTGCTGTATCTCGCCAGCGGCGCTTTGCTGGGCGTCGGCACATGGTTGCAACGAAAGCAGGAATCGCTCAAGAACTATGCGCAAGTTTTGCAAGCGGGCGGCCTTGCGGCAGTTTATTTCACCACTTACGCGGCCCATCATTATCCCAACCTGGAAATCATCCGCAGCGCTTTGCTGGACGGCGCGCTGCTGCTGGGCTGGGCTGGTTTCATCATCTGGCTGGCAGACAGGAAAAAATCCGAAGTGCTGGCGTTGTTCGCGGTACTGCTCGCGTATTACACGTCAGTCATCACCCACGCGGGACTTTTCACGCTTTATTCAAACCTGGTGCTCACGGGCGCGGCGGTGTTTTTCCTCGTGCGCAACCGTTGGGCGCTGGTGTCCTTTGCCAGCCTGGGTGCCACTTACGCGAGCTATGCGTTCTGGCGATTTTCCCCGGCTGGTGGATGGCATTGGGCTTATCCCGGCGAAGGATTGTGGACCGGCAATTGTTTTTTGATGGGTTATTGGCTGATTTTTTCCGCCGCAGTATTTCTAACGCGGCATGAAACCTTCGTGCGTGAACGCCGGGCTTCCTTCCTTAGCCTCAACAACGCGGCTTTTTTCAGTGCGTTTCTGCTCACCATGCTCGAAGTGCATGAAGGCGGTTTCTGGAAATTTTCGCTGATTTACGGTTCGGTGTTGATTGCGCTTGCGGCGCTTGCGCGGCAGTTGCTGGCAAAGGATGCGCTTGCTCAAAACGCATACCTCACGCAAGGACTTCTGCTGGTGACGCTCGGTTTCCTGACGAAACTCGCGGGATTGAAGCTCGGTCTCGTGCTCGCAGTGGAAAGCGCCATTTTGCTTTCTCTCGGGCAGCTTCTGAAAAGCCGTGTCATGCAGGCGGGCTCGATCATCACCGCCGCGCTTGCGGCAGGCTGGATCGTGTTCACGTTGCAGGCGTTTGACCGCGACGGTTTGCTCGCCGCTATTGCAGTAGGCGCGATGATGCTTTGGAACGCGTTTTCGCTGCGCAAGCGCACGACTTACGAGCAAAGTGTCACGCATGCGAGGACGGTGATTTATACCGCGCTGGCGTTGCTCGTTTGGACTTACGCCATGTGGCAAAACTGCAATTCCGACTGGCGCGGATTGGCGCTGGCGTGTGAATCGGTGGCATTCCTGCTTGCGGCGCGTCCGCTGGGCAATCAAGTCTTGCGGTTCGGCTCAATCGCTTGCGCGTGCGTCGTCGTCGGTTGGGAAATCTTTACGTTGGATCAACAATTCATGACCGTCGTGTTTTCTCAACGCAGCGGATTGCTTCAAGGAATCATCACCGGCGCGTTGCTGGTTTTCAGCAGCATTTGGGAACAGCGGACTTCACAGCGCGATCCAAAACAGGAGTTCGCTCCGGGTGTGGTCTTTTTTTCGGCCATCGGAACTTTCATCTGGCTGATGCTTACGGCAACGTTTGTTCCCCGCGAGCAACTTGGGCCGGCCTTTGCGATAGAAGCAGTGTTGCTGACCGCCGTTTCGTATCCGTTGCGATTGCGCGAGTTGGCATTGTACGGACAACTCGTGCTGCTGTTGTCGCAGGCGCTCTGGTTGCACGATACCGTGATAGATTCCATGTCGCATCCATGGTGGAACCCGGTGCTCATCATCGCCTGCACGCTTGGACTCGCGGCGTGGTGCCAAAGACAAAAACAGCTTCAACTTTCGCGCGCTTACAACATGGCGCTTCAGGGACTTTACGCGCTGGCAATCGTCGGCCTTCTTTTTTACTGGCTGGAACCGCGATTCACCGCGCCCGAATGGCTCGCGTTCACCAGCGTGCTTGCAATCGCTCTCACCGCTTACGCCGCGCTGAACCGTTTCTGGCTGCTGGCCGCCGCAGGGCAAATCTTCCTCGTTGTCAGCGCCTGGCAATTCGCCGTGCAATTGTGGAATTCGGAACAACCGGCATGGTATCTGCCGATCGTTCCCATTGCCGCGCTATGCTTGCTTTCATTCAGCGCAGTGAAATGGTTTGAAACGCGACCGGAAGCAAAACCTGATGTGCGCGACCCCATCCTCGGCATTGGCCTTGTCTATCGCGTGGTTGCGCTGTTGATGTCGCTCTGGTGGGTCCACAAATATGTTCCGGCGCACGAAAACGTTTGGGTCTTGGTTGCGTTGGGACTGGTGATGTTCCTTGTCGCCGGTTGGCGGCGAAAGCAAGAACTGCTCTGGTTTGCCGCCGCATTTACCGTGACGGGGTTGGTCAAATTCTGGCTGCCGCTCAATGATACGCCCACAGTTTATTGGCCGAACTGTGTCGCCATCCTGGTTTTGCTCGCCCAGCAACAATTTGCCAAACGCGCGCCGGACCGTTACCGGTTATCTGCGGAGATCCATGGCGGAATCATCGTGGTTGGCGGATTGAGTCTTTGGGTTTTGATTACGCGCTGGAGCTGGATACTGGAGCGGGAGTCGTCTGGTAATTATCTCACAATGGCCTGGTCGGTCCTTGCGCTCGCGTTGTTCATCGCGGGGATGGCTTCGCGCGAGCGCGTTTATCGCTGGCTTGGCTTGACAGTGCTGGCGTGCGCGTTGGGCCATGTGGTCATTTTCGACGTTTGGAAACTCGAAACCGTTTATCGCATTTTCACCTTCATGGCGCTTGGCCTGGTGCTGCTCATCCTCGGTTTCATTTACAACAAGTACCAGGAGAAAATCAAAGAGTGGCTTTAGAGCGGATAAAAAAAATCCTGTAGCCATTTGATTGAGGCAAAGGAGAGCGGTCTCGCTCCAAACGGCTACATTATTTTTTTAACCGCTCCAATCATTTTCGGCCCGTTATCGAATATTCCAGCAAATCGGCCATGTCCTGCGCGCTGAGCGTATTTTCCCAATCCTCCGGCATTCCCGAAATGCCGAGATTCGTTTCGCCCGCGACCATTGAGCGCGCCAGATGATGCGAAACACCTTCCATATCGCAAACCAGGACGCTTTTGACTGTCTGGTTCGCGAGATATCCCGCCAGAAACTGCCCATTGCGCAATTGAAACAAGCTCATCGAATGACCGGAAGCGTTGGCGCGATTCGGCGCCAAAATCGCTGCGAGCAATTTTTGTTTTGCGACGTTGGGTGCATTGGCAAGGGTGTAATTTGCAAACGGCGGGTCCGATTCATCAGCGGTTTGGTGGCAGGCCGAGCAATTCTTTCCAAAGAGACTTTGGCCGCGTTGAGCATTTGGGCTCATCTGCAATGCGGCCTGATAACTGCCCACAACAGATTGACGTTGCAAACTCGGCCAGTTCGCGAACAACGCCTCTGCCAATGGCCGCAGGTTCGACATGGGATAAGCCAGCAAAAGGCGAATCTCATCCGAATCCAGGTCATTACGCGGAATCAAGGCGGATTGCATCGACGCCAGCAGGCCGGAAATCCATTCGGGACGCGTGAGCATCGCGGCCAGGACTGCCCTGCGCAAAGACATCGGTAAGTTCGGCCATTGGCGCGCCAGAACAATTGGAATCGAAGCATCCACCGAACTGCCGGTCGCAAGAAACTTGAGGGCTTCCGCGCGCGCTGAAGCGTCGGCGTTCATGTCCAATGCCACAACCGCGGCCCGCGCGAACAGAGGTCGCACCGCCTGGATGGTGGCATCGGTGAGCAGCGCGCTATCAGCCTGGCCCAGCCCGTCCTCAAGCTGCAAGGCTGTCTGAAATGCAAATGCGGCATCCGGATGGTTTTGGAGGATGTTCAACACCCGAATGAGCTCCGCCGGATCATTTTTCATTCCGATGATGGTCACAACCCCGCGCAAGCCTTCCTGCCCTGCGGCTGTGTTGCGAATGGTCGCATCATTCATGATCATGCCGAACATTTCAGGCGCGCCATCGGCCAGCGAAGTCAACACCGCCGGGAACATTCGCGGATCGCTTCGCACGATGTTCGCCAACGTTTGCACGCGGCCGGGATTGTGGCCCTGGCCCAGGGTGAACGCCAGTTGCCAGCGCACCTGCGGCGATCCGTCGTTGCCCATCTCGCTTAGTTGACTCCATAATTGGTCTGACCATAAGCCCGCTTGCGACACAAACTTTTCGGAAATCAACACCGCTTGTT
>DASRBR010000384.1:0-2584 GCA_035653495.1 Verrucomicrobiia bacterium | reverse complement strand
GGGCTTGCTCGTCCCGGCGGAAAATGCCGCCGAAGCCGCGGTCGTTTCCGGCCTGCGCGTCATTCCCGTCCAAAACTTGCGTGAGGCCGCACAGTTTCTTGAAGGCGAAATCAAGATCGCGCCCACGAAGGTTGACCTTGCGCGCGTGTTCGAGCATTCGGACGACGACGAAATGGATTTCGCCGAAGTCAAAGGACAGGAATCGGTCAAACGCGCGTTGGAAATCGCCGCGGCGGGCGGCCACAACGTTTTGCTCATCGGCCCGCCCGGCACCGGCAAATCGATGCTGGCGAAACGTCTCTCGACCATCCTTCCGCCGCTCACGCTGGAGGAAGCGCTGGAAACGACGAAGATCCACAGCATCGTCGGTTTGTTGCGGTCTGGCCAGGCGCTCGTCACGCGGCGACCTTTTCGCGCGCCGCATCACACCGCGAGCGACGCCGGCTTGCTCGGTGGCAACATTAATCCCACGCCGGGCGAAATTTCACTGGCGCATCATGGCGTGTTATTTCTCGACGAATTGCCGGAGTTCAAACGCAGCGTGCTGGAGACGATGCGCCAGCCGCTGGAGGAAGGACGTGTCACCATTTCCCGCGCCGCCGGCACGATGACTTTTCCCAGCGAATTCATGCTTGTTGCCGCGATGAACCCCACGCCCGACGGCAAGATGCCAGGCGAATCGCGCAGTTCGCCGCGCGAGATACAGAATTATCTGGGCCGCATTTCCGGGCCGTTGCTGGACCGCATTGACCTGCACATCGAGGTGCCGCTGGTGAAGTTCCGCGAGATGACCGCCGAAAAGAGCGGCGAAACTTCCGCGCAAATCCGCGAGCGGGTCATCGCCGCGCGCCAACGTCAGCAGAAACGTTTCGCGCACAAGCCGAAGATCACCTGCAACGCGCGCATGGGCAGCCGCGAACTCAAGAGCTACTGCGCGCTCGATGCAGCGACCATGGAACTGCTCAAGTTCGCGATGACCGATTTGAACCTGAGCGCCCGCGCCTACGACCGCATCCTGAAAGTCGCGCGGACGATTGCGGATTTGGCCGGCTCGGAAAATATCGTCGCTGATCACATCTCCGAGGCGATTCAATATCGTTCGCTCGACCGGCAGTTGTGGACGTGAGGCGCGCGCCACATAATTTTCAGATTTTACAAAGTTAGATTAGGCGCATAAGGTGGAGGTATGTCTGCGATTAAATCTGCCTCAAGAAAACCCAAAGTGGACGTGCGTCAGGCAGCCAATGCGGCTGCGGACTATTTTAAAATGCTCTTCCCCAACGTTGGAAAGTTCAGTTTGGAGGAAGTAGAACTCTCTGATGATGAACATTTCTGGTGGATCACTTTAGGTTTCGAAACGCACGACCGCGATTTTCGGCCTAATTGGGCAAAAAATTTGGAAGAACTTTATGGCAAGCCGCGAACCAAGTATAAAAGGTTCAAAGTGGATTCCCGCACCGGGCGTGTTGTTGCAATGAAAATTCCTCAGCTTGGATGAGGTCTGGCGACCCAATCGCGCTTATCCAGAAGTACCGGCGGAAAGGATTGCTGGTTGATTCAAATTTACTTCTGCTGTTTCTTGTGGGAAGTTTTGATTCCTCATTGATTGAGAAATTCAAAAGGACCAGGGCGAGTGGATTTACAACCGATGATTTTGAACTGCTAACGCGTATCATGGCGCAGTTCGAAAAGATTGTCACAACGCCTCATATCCTGACCGAGGTATCCAATCTCTCGACGTTTAAGGGAATAACAAAAATGGATTATTTCCAACGGTTCGGCATCTCCATTCTAAGTTTTGATGAACAAACAGTTCCTTCCAAAAATTTTTGCCATAAAGCGTATTTTTGTGCATTTGGCCTCAAGGATGCCGCAATTGCGCACATTGCCAAAAATAATTACCTGGTTCTGACTGCGGAATTTGCGTTATCCAATTATTTGCAGAAAAGCGGGATTGACGCGATCAACTTCAATCATTTGCGCCAACATGTTTGGTCATGAAATTCCCTTCGTTCATCGAATCCATCCGCGACATTTATTGCTTCCCGACTATTGTACATCCTTCATTGCGGCAAGATCGTGCCACTTGTCCTCGGGAAAGTATCGGAACTGGTGGTGCATGACCGTGCTGCCTTTGTCGGGGATGAATGCCTGAAGCGTTCCGTCATTGAGGGTTCCAGTGCGCCCAGGGTCGCCAGTGATTTTCGCCACGACAGTTCCATCCGTCTGGCCGACCCTGGTGCGGCCGATCACTTTGAAAATGCTGGTGAAACCGTCCGGATAAATTTCGTGCCAGATTTGGTCATCAACCCGCTGCCAAAGCCGAAGACGATCTCCATCGCCAAATTGGTACGAGTGCGGAATATTTGGCAGCGCATCGGGCGTCATCGGGACCACCTCATTGATCAGTGCTCTGCGCGCGCTTGCCTGCAGTGCGAGAGACGGAGATTGCGATGCAATTCCAAGGGTCTTGTCCGCTTCGGACATCAACTTCTCAGTCATCAGAATATTCATCCAATCCATCCTCCAACTCGGGGCATCCATCCCGGGCAATTTTGTCCGCATGATTTCATCCCCCTGGTCG
>DASRBR010000383.1:0-2164 GCA_035653495.1 Verrucomicrobiia bacterium | reverse complement strand
CAACGGCTCGCGCAACTCGGCCCCGAAGCACGCGTCGCCGTCTTGCCGCAAGGACCGCTCACAATACCTTATTTAGCGTAAACAAATCGGGAGAACAAAATCCCAAGCACCAACATCCAAGCTCCAGAAAAGCTCGAAATCGGACGCGACTTCCATTCTCTCGTGGGAGCCGACGTGAGGAGGCTCTGGAATTTCTTTCCGAAGTTCAATTAGAGCCTCACTTCGGCTCCTACCAAGATTTTGTATTTTAAAAAGTCGGTCCCGAATCCCTGCCGAGCGAAGTTTGGGCGCGAAGCAAATCGTGCAGCGTCACCAGCCCCAGAATTTTTCCCGCCGGATTGTCCATCACGAGCACGACCTGCTGGTTGGACTCGACAAGCAGGAGTTGCAGTTCGCGGATGGTTTGCGTGGGAATGCAGGTCGCGGCGGGTTCGGCGCGAACGGGACGTTTCTCCGCCAGCGCGGCTTCGGCTTCCCTGCGCGAGACGATGAGCGGCGGCTTGCCGGGCAGCATGACGGGGAAATAACGATATGGATGATGTCGCAGCAAATCATCAAACGACGCGCCGTCGAGTTCATGCGCGACAACGGGATGAAAATTCGCAATGGCCGAAACGGGAAGTTGCTGCCAGCTTTGCAAATCGCGCGGTGGAATGACGTGCTCCAGCACGTGGCCGTCCTGGATCAGCAGCGCTTCGTAGAAATTATGCTTTGCGAAGCGATGGCGGATGGCCTGGCTGACCAGTGTGCCAAGCATCAGCACGGGCACGAGCGAAAATTGGTGCGTCATCTCGAACACGATCAAAATGCTCGTCACCGGCGCGCGCACGACCGCGCCGAGGCAGGTGCTCATGCCAACCACCGCCAGCACGATTTGATCCGCCGGAGTCAAATGCAGCAGATGACCAAATCCGCCTGCAAGACAAACCCCGCACATGCCGCCCAAAAAAAGCATTGGGGAAAAAATGCCGCCGCAACCGCCAAAGCCATAACATGCGACGGTCGCGATGAGCTTGATGACAACCAGCGCGCCGGCGAGTTTCCAATCGAAGCCAGTGTTCAAGGCCTTCGACAAATCGCCATAGCCGAGTCCGAAGACCGCCAGAGTGCCAGTATGGCCAGGTGTTCTGTTCGTATAAACGAATACCGCCGCGCCGAGCACCCATGTGATGAATGCGCCGATGGCAGGCCGGACCCATCCCGGCACTCGAGAAAAGTGTTTGCGACGCGCCCGCAAATCGAGCGTGGAAAACTGGAAGGCCAGCCCGACAAAGCTGCTGATGGCGGCAACCAATGGCGTCAGCCCATACACCCACCACGTGGACGGCTCAACATTGTTGGCGAGTGAAAACGCGGGTTGTTTGCCAATCAATCCATGCACCACAAGCGCGCCGATGACGGACGCCAGCAGGACGCTTCCCAGAAAACTGCTGTTCAAGTCCTCGATGATTTCTTCGAGCACAAACGTGACCGACGCGATCGGGGTGTTGAATGCCGCGGCAAGACCGGCAGCCGCGCCGGCGGCAGCGGCCTGGCGGCGATTTTGCTTCGCCTGGCCCATCAAACCCGCGATGTCCGAGGCCAATCCGCCGCCAAAATGAACACTTGGACCTTCGCGCCCAAGGCTGGAACCTCCGCCGATGCTGACGATGCCTGCGACAAATTTCACCCACACAACCCGAAACGGCACGTAACCAAAATCTTTCCAGAATGCGAGCTTGAGCTGCGGGATGCCGCTGCCCGCCGCTTCGCGGCAAAAAGAACTCAGCAAAAATCCCACCAGCAACGCCGTTCCCATGATAACGCCGAAGCTGCCTGCGAGAAAAACCGCCGTTGACTCATGCGCCAAGTTCCCAAATGTGGCGTCGAAAAGGAGACTGATGCCTTTTTGAAATGCGACCGCCGCGCCGCCTGCAGCCAGGCCGTAAAGACAGGTCGCCAGGATGACGCGAGTGCGCTGCGGAAGTTTCCGCAAATACTGGCTTACAGATATAAATCTCACCCGTTGACTCTTGCTGTTTATTTGAAGCATTTCAAGCGCCCGTTGTCCAACCCACGTCACAGCATGGACGCCCACCGAAATAATGGGTTGACGCGGGGCTCCCCGCTTCACTTACAGTGGATAGCATGAAGAATTGGCTTTTGAAGAAATTTGCGCGACGCC
>DASRBR010000382.1:0-3184 GCA_035653495.1 Verrucomicrobiia bacterium | reverse complement strand
ATACCGGCTCCATTTCGAACAGCTCGCTCATCGGCCTTTCCCCTGGCACGACGCTCGACGTGAGCGGTCGTTCCGACAAGACGTTGACGCTGGCCAGCGGCCAGACTTTGGGAGGCAGCGGCCTGGTGAAAGGAACTGTTTTGGCGAGCAGCGGTGCAACGGTTTCGCCGGGCATCTCCGGACTTGGCACGCTCACCGTCACCAACGCAGTGACCTTGCAGGGAACCACCGCGATGTATGTCGGCGCGGGCTACAACAACTTGCTCAACGCGACCAACATCACCTACGGCGGCAATTTGGTGCTGACATTTACTCCCGGCACGCTCGCAGCCGGCAACAGCTTCAAGCTGTTCAATGCCGGGACTTACAGCAATCAATTTGCCTCGGTGACGCCTGCGCCCGGTTCCGGCCTGGCATGGGACCAAAGCCAGTTGGCTGTCAACGGCACGTTGCGTGTCATCCAAAGCACGCCGCCGCATATCAGCGGCGTGAGCGTGAGCGGGTCGACCCTGACGATCAACGGCACCGGCGGCACTCCCAGCGGCTCCTATCACATCCACTCCACCACAAATGTCATGACCGCGCTGACAAACTGGAGCGTGTTCGGAAGCGGCTCATTTGATACCAACGGCAACTTCAGCTTCAGCGGCAGCGTCAATTATGCGGAACCGGCGCGGTTCTTCATTTTGGTCGAGCCCTGATCGAAGCGTGGAAAAAGGCTGATATTTGACCTGCGAACAACATGGCTGTCGGCATACGCCGGCAGCCATTTTATTAAGGTCCCCGGCCAGTTTCTTGAACAATGGGTGATAATGAACGACAATGCACTGGCTGGATCGACAAAAAGACGGCCAGAAAAATGAGTGGTTGCGATATAGACCGTCAACGTTTTGGCCGGCTCCGGGCTTTTACTCTGATCGAATTGCTTGTGGTGATCGCGATCATCGCCATCCTCGCGAGCCTGCTGTTGCCGGCGTTGTCGAAAGCCAAATTGCGCGCGCACCAGACGCAATGCATCAACAACCTCAAGCAAATGACCGTTGGCTACTTCGTTTATATCGATGACACCCAGAGCCTCGTGGACCATCCATTCGAGGGTGACCTGAGTTCAGACTGGATGGGCACGTTGCAAAACTATTATACGAGCACGAACGTGCTGCTTTGCCCCACGGCGAGCAAACCACCGGCCACGGCCAGCCCCAATGCACTTGGAAGCGCCGATCAACCGTGGATTTGGGGCCTTTCGGTTGTGCCTTATTCCGGCGGCTACGGTTTCAATGCATGGCTCTATTCCAACAACGGCTCCGGCGGCGCGCTGAGAACGGATGTGCCCTGGCAAAATGGCATGTTCTACACCCAATCAGCGATTGAATTTCCATCTCAGACGCCCGTCTTTATGGATGCAAACTGGATGAATTTGGGGCCGTGGGAAACCGACTCGCCCGCGCGGAACCTTTATACCGGCGCCAGCACGCCGGCCGGCATGCCGCGTTGCACGATTGCGCGGCACGGCGGTCCTCCCGGCGCTGCGCCCACGCGGTTGACTCCTGGAGAGTTTTTGCCTGGTTTCATCGACATCGGCATGGCGGATGGCCATGCCCAGGCGGTTCAATTGAACACGATCTGGAATTATTATTGGCATCTCGGCTGGCAAATCCCCCCGGTGCGGCCACCGTGATTTGAATCCAAACCGTGATGCATTCGTCGTTCATTAGCATGGAAGCTCGTCAACTGTCCGCAAAACACTCTGCTTGCGGCGTCAACAATCTGGCGCGCGGATGGAATTTTCTTTTTGTCCTCGCGTCGCTTGTGGCTTTCCTTCTTCTGCCGTCCGGATTGAAAGCATCGCCAACGGTCACCCTCAATGGGACGACGCTCACGATGTCGAACGTCAACGTGGTCGTGCAGTACAATCTTGGCACGGGCAAGGCAAATTTTTACTGGCAGGGCGCGTTGAAAATCTACGGCTTCTACGCGGGTTACGACCTGGCTTCCTACATCACCGGCACAAGTTACACGCTCCACACTTATTCAGTCTCGAACAATACGGTGACCGTCACTTCAACCGGCGCCGGGTTGCAAACGATGAAGCAATATTTCATCTTCGATGCGAACGACAGTTTCCTGACGCGGTTGGAAGTGGATGGAGTCGCTTTGAAATCCAACTGGATGGGCCCGGTGGTGGTGGACACCTCGGGTTATGTGGACATCGGCAGTTACGGCGATGACCGCGCGCTTTTTGTGCCGTTCGATAACGACAGTTTCGTCCGTTACAATGCGATGCCGATCAATTCCAGCACGACTGGCTATGAAGTCGGCGCATTTTACGACAATGTCACGCGCAACGGGCTCGTCGTCGGTTCTGTCACGCACGACACCTGGAAGACGGGCGTTTACTGGAAAGGTTCAAGCAGCAACAAGCTGGTGAACTTGAATGTCTTTGGCGGCGTCACTTCCAGCCAGACACGCGATATCAGTGGTCACGGGCAGGTGGTGGGAAACGCGATACTTTCGCCGCTGGTTTTTGTGGGGTTCGGATTGGATTGGCGAAACGTGATGCAGAATTATGCTGCTGAAAACACAAACCAGGTCCCGCGCCGCGTCTGGAACGGTGGAGTCCCGTTCGGTTGGAACAGTTGGTATGGCATCGGCACGTCCATCAATTACGGCGACGCCATAGATGTTTCGGATTTCATCCATACCACTCTGCAGAGCAACAATTTCAACAACAATGGCCAGATTTACGTCAACCTGGACTCTTATTGGGACAATCTGAGCAGCACGCAATTGCAGTTCTTCGTGAACAACTGCTACGCCAACGGCCAGAACCCGGGCATTTACTGGTCGCCGTGGGTGTGGTGGGGCTCGACGAACAACGCCACCACCAGCAAGGTCGAAGGTTCCTCTTACACGTACGATCAAATTGCGCTTAAGACCACGAACGGGAATTACCAGGTCATTGACGGTGCGATGGCGGTCGATCCGACGCATCCCGGCACCAAGCAGCGGATTGACTACTACATCAACATGTTCAAAAGCTACGGGTTCGATTATCTCAAGCTCGATTTCCTCACGCACGGCTCCCTGGAAGGCGTGCATTACGACACCAACGTCACGACCGGTATCCAGGCTTACAATCAAGGCATGCAGTATTTGTTGAATGACATGGGCACGAACATGTTTT
>DASRBR010000381.1:0-3599 GCA_035653495.1 Verrucomicrobiia bacterium | reverse complement strand
GGGCGATTCGTGTCAAATCCTCCAACGGGCAATGGAGCGCTTGCGCGAAATCTCCACCGAGCCGCTTTTGAAATCTTCACTCTGGCAAACTACGCCCATCGATTGCCCGCCCGGTTCGCCGCCGTTTGTGAACGCTGTCATTGGTTTGCATCCCTTGCCGGACGAAACGCCGGAATCTTTGCTCAAAAAATTGCAATCGCTGGAAAAGGAATTCGGCCGCCAGCCGAAAAAAGTGATCAACGAACCGCGCCCGTTGGATTTGGACCTCATCGCATTTGGCAACGCAATACGCGACACGCAACAACTCACCGTGCCTCATCCGCGCGCGCATGAACGCCAGTTCGTGCTCCAACCGCTCAGTGAGATCGCGCCTAACTTGATTCTGCCAGGCCAATGCCGAACGGTTTCTCAATTATTGGCTGCTTTGCCGGAAGATGCAGCCATCAGCAAACTGTCTTAAGCGCGGACCGGTTCGCTTTTTTGCGCCGATGAGCCGGATTCTGCCATCGTCTTTGGCGGATGGAAGAACAAGGCCAAAGTCACCGCCGAACCCAAAGCCACAAACAAGGGCACGAGGAACAAGTTATGCCAGTCTGTCAGACCGTTGTGCGCGAACACATTTTGCGAGAGCCATGGACAAACGGAATACGCCACCAGCGCGCCCACGCCGAGAATCATGAAATTGAACAAGCCCTGCGCGCTGGAACGAACGTCCTTGGGAAAATATTCCTCCGCAAAAATATAAACCGTCGCAAAGAAGAACGCGTAACAGATGCCGTGCAGCACTTGCACGAAAATGATCAAGCCCTGGTGTTCCGGGAAAAATGCCCAGACTCCAAAACGAATTGGGTAAGCGATAATGCCTAGAATCATTGTCCAGCGCCAGCCCAGGCGCCTGATTGTCGGGCCCAGAATGAACATGGTGAGCAATTCGGCGATTTGTCCGACGCTCATCACCGCCATGATCCAGTTTCCAGGGATGCCTGCGCCGCCTTCAGTTGTTTTTGCGCCGAGGAACGAACCTGCCCAGGCAAAATAGGAATTGTGAACCGACGCGTCCACCAGTGTGACAATCCATAGCACGAGCACGAAAGGATGTTTGAGCAGCTTGAACGCCTCAACCCACGCAAGCGCTTCCGCGCCGCCTTCACCGGCTTTCTTCGGTGGCGTATGCGGCAGTATCAGGCTGAATCCGGCCAAAAGAAGCGAGGCGATCCCTGCCACGATAAACGTCCAAATGGTTTTGTGCTGCAGGGCTTCGCCCGTCAATCCGTTGCCCAGCGCGGCGCCAAGCCAATTGACGAATCCCTGTGGATTCAGCGCGTGCACCTTGTCCCAATCCACGAAAAAGAAAATGAACGGCCAGGACGCCATGATCCACCCCAAAGTTCCGCCCATGCGAATGATTCCGAAATCCTTCGGGTCTTTCATGTTCGCGAACGCGATGGAATTGGTGATGGACATGGTCGGCACATAAAACAGGCAGTGCACCAGCATCAGCAGAAAGAACGGCCAGAAGCTGGTCGTGAACGCCAGACCGAGCATCGCCAGTCCGCCAACCAGATGGCTGAACGCGAGAAATTTTTCCGCAGCAAAATTGCGGTCAGCGAACTGGTTGCTGAAAAACATGCCGATGATCGCAGCCACCGGGAACGCGTTCAGGATGAGCGGCTGCTGCCATGTGCTGTTGAATCCAAGGCCCGGCAAATAACCGAAAATCAGCGGGAGCCATGCGCCCCAGATGAAGAACTCCAGCACCATCATTAGGAAAAGTTTGAACCGGTTATTATTCATATTGATTGATTGGGCAGCTTAGGCGATTGCCCCATGCGTGGCAAGATGAAGCTGCCTGACCGCTCGACTTTTCCGGGAGCCAAGGCTAAGTTCCCTTCAATGCGTGCGGCGTTCAAAGAATGGGCGGTTGTTGTGGATGCGCTTGGGCGCGGGGAACAAATCCTCATCTTGCGCAAGGGTGGCATCAGCGAAGGCCGCGGCGGGTTCAAACTGGAATATCCCCGCTTTTTGCTTTTCCCGACGCTCTTCCATCAACAGCGCGAATCGGTGATTCCATCCGCGCAGGCGCGCTTCGATCGCATTTCGCGCCTCTTTCCTTCTGCCGACAAATTGCGCCTGGAATTTTTCGCCGAGACCATGTTCGCCGAGCGGTTGCAATCATTGGAACAGGCCAACGCGTTGCGCGGCCAGCATGTCTGGCGGGATGAAGTCATCACCGAACGTTTCGATTGGGGGCGCGAGAAAGCGATTTTCGCGCTGGGCGTTCGCGTTTACCAGTTGCCACTCCCGATCGAACTGCCGATGTCGCCTTCGTATGGCGGATGCAAATCGTGGATCGAACTGGACCATGATATTGCCATCGCCGGGAGCAAGCCCGTTCTCGGCGAGCACGAATTTGAGCAGAAACTGGAACAGTTGCGCCGCGCATTGAAACAAAACTCACCAACACAGGTTCAGGTATGACGGCAAGAAAAGACACAAGTCCGACCCCGTTGATTTTGGCGTCAACTTCGCCGAGGCGCTCGGAATTATTACGGCATATGGGCATGGAGTTCAGCGTGATTCCCAGCAGCGCCGAAGAAGTCCACAACGAGCAATTGACCGCGATGGAGATTTCCCAGCTCAACGCTTATCGCAAGGCGCGCGCGGTCGCCAAGCAATTTCCCGACGCGCTCGTTCTTGGCGCCGACACGCTGGTTTATTGTGGCACCACGTTGTTCGGCAAACCGCAGAACATGGAGGACGCGTATCGCATGCTGAAACAATTGCAGGGCCGCACGCATGAAGTGGTGACGGGCGTATGCCTGTTGCGATTGCGCGGGCATCGCCAAAGGATTTTCGCCGAACGCACGCAGGTCACGTTCCGGCATCTGGGCGTGAAGGAAATCCGCGATTACATGGCCCTCATCAACCCGCTCGACAAAGCCGGCGCCTACGCCATCCAGGAACACGGCGACAAGATTGTGGAACGTGTTTCTGGCTCGCTCTCCAACGTCATCGGCCTGCCCACCGAACGCCTCCAGCAGGAATTGCTCATGTGGCAACGCTTGTAATTTACGATATCCGATTTACGAGCCACGAAAAATATTTGCAGGAGCCAATTTGAGTTTGCTCGGCAAGTCTTCTAAACATTTAAAGCGCTCTAAACGTAGTCAAGCTTTTCCCAGTTCGTGATATTGCGATCTCCATGCTCGTATATCGTAAATCGCAAATCGTAAATTTTACCTTGTCAATTCCTGCCAAAGATACGCCGCCATCAACTGGCCTTTTTCGAAACAGGCCAGATCAAACTTCTCGTTCGGCGAATGCGCGTTGTCATCGGGCAATGCAAGTCCAAGCAGCAAGGTGTCCGCGTGCAGATATTTTTTGAAATCGTTGACGATGGGGATTGAGCCGCCTTCACGAATCAGCACCGGTTCATAGCCAAACGATTCCTTGAGCGCGCGCAACGCCGCCTGCGCCTGCTTGCTCGTCGGCGAAACGATGTACGGCTCCGCGCCGTGGCCAGAAACGATTTCCATCCGCACCGTCGGCGGGCAAAGTCTGGCCAAATATTTGCGAGCGGCCTGAATGATTTTGCGCGG
>DASRBR010000380.1:0-4548 GCA_035653495.1 Verrucomicrobiia bacterium | reverse complement strand
TAAGGAGCGTTTCGCGGCTATCGATGCGCAATCCGCCTTTCACCCGGCCCCGACCATGGCATTTGATGCAACTGGCTTCAAAGATCGGTTTGATTTCCTTCGTGAAATTGATGGAATGATTGGCCGGGGGAGGAAGCTGTGAAACCTGCTCTGGCGTGAGCTTCGCCCAAACGGCCGTGCATCCCGCGAGCCAGACAAGCACTGCCAATTTCAGAAATGTGGGTCGCATGTGAACAATAATTTACCGTGTCACTCCAAAAAATACAGGAAAAATTTTTTTGCAAGCGATTGATTGAATGAAAAAAGCCGCTTCCAGATGAAGCGGCTTCACGTGCTCGGTCCGGCTGTTTCGCCGGATCCTTGCTGGTTAAAACACTCTTACTTGGGATAGACAACGCCTTGGCTTCGTCCAGTCGGGCTCGTCGCCGGCGAAGGTTGGACGGTGATGTTATTCACCAGTTGCTTGACGCCATTCACCTGCGAAGCGATTTGCGCCGCCTCGACTTTTTGTTTTTGGGTGTCCACAAAGCCGTTCAATTGAACAGTGCCGTTGAACGTGGAGACGTCCACATTCGGGAACTTGTAAACGGGCGAATCATTGAGCGCGCCCTTGACTTTGGCGCTGACCATCCGGTCATCAATATAAGTGCCGGTGGAACGTCCTTCGGTGTGGCACGCGGTCATCAGGCCAGACAATCCGACCCCGAGAGTTATCATTAAAACTAATTTTTTAAGGTTCATAAGTCTTTTGAGTCTTTGTTTTGTTTACGCTTTATCTACGCAAAACGTTAGTTTTGACCGAAAAACCGCTCCATGGGGATTTGGCCCCGTTTGAAGCGGGAGAAATCAGGCAGTGTTCGGCGCGCATGTTACCTTTCAATCGCCTCCAAAAAATGGCTAAATGAACCAATGCGAATCACGGGCGGAAAATACTCAGGCCGCATCCTGAAGGTGCCAAAAGGACACGACGTGCGGCCCACGCCGGACTTGGTGAAGCAGGCGCTCTTCAATAGCCTCGGCGAACGGGTGTTGAACGCCCGCGTGCTGGAATTGTTTGGGGGGACAGGCGCGCTGAGCCTCGAAAGCCTGAGCCGCGGCGCAGCGCATGCGGTTTGTGTCGAAAAAGCCCAGCGCCACGCGCAGGCGATACGCGAAAATCTCATCGCGGCGTCACTCGATCCCGCAACCCTGGACGTGCGCGTGCAGGATGTGTTCACCGCTCTGGCGCAATTGGCCGCAAAAGGCGAGCAGTTTGATTTGGTGCTCGCCGATCCGCCTTACGGTGAAAAAAATGTCGGCACGCGTTCGCATTCATTGGCGCAAAAACTTTTGGACGACTCGCATCTGCCGCGCGTGATGAGCGCCAAGGGATTGCTGGTGCTCGGCCACACCAAACGCGACACGCTCGAAATTCCTCCGATGTGGGAGGAAATGAAAATGCTCAAGCACGGCGACAGCGTCATGCGGATTTTCAAAACCGTCTCGCAAATCAGCGCCTAAAAAAAGGCCAGCCCCACTCATACGGGGACTGGCCTTCCACCTATGATTACTATCCTGCACAAAGTCTGACGCACAGGTGCCGGATTTATTTAAAAAATTTTTTGAAATTTTTTTGGAAGGCTGAACGCAAAAGTTTTTTCCGCCACTCAATCAATTCACCCGCTCATCCTCCGAAAGCTTCCGGTAAAGCGTGGCGAGACTGATGCCAAGGTGCAGCGCGGTTTTTTCCTTGTCGCCGCCCATCTGCGCGAGGATGCGGTTCAAATAATTCAATTCCTGCTCGCGCAAAAAATCCTTTAGCGGCAGGTCGGTGTTGATGTCATGCGGCGCGGAAGGAGCTGTCGTTGCGCCGCTCGGAGAAGCTGCGGCACTCGGCGCGCCTGAAGGCAACAAACTTTTTCCGCTCGCGGATTCCGGCACCGGCAACTGCACGATCTCCGTCGAACCGGCCGGTTCGGCGTTCGGCGCATTGCGCGTGACGCCCGGCGGAAGGTCACCCACCTGGATGACATTGTTCTCGCACAAGGTGCTGGCGCGTTCGATCGCGTTTTCCAACTCCCGCACGTTGCCCGGCCAATCATGCGCGGTGAGCAGGTTCATCGCCTGCTTGGTGATCTGGATCGGCTGGCCGGTGCGCGGGCTGATTTTATTGCGAAGAAAATGCGCAACCAAAAGCGGAATGTCCTCGCGCCGTTCGCGCAGGCTGGGAAGCGGGATGGCGATCACGTTGAGCCGGTAATACAAATCTTCGCGGAACACCCCTTCCTTGATTTTCTTTTCCAGCGGCTCGTTGGTGGCGGCCAGCACGCGCACATTGATATAGGTGGGCGTATTGTCGCCGATGCGGCGGACCTCGCGTTCCTGCAACACGCGCAACAGCCGGCTCTGCAGCAGTTGCGACATGGACCCGACTTCATCCAAAAAAATCGTGCCGCCGTCCGCTTCCTGGAAAAGCCCCTTCTTATCATTCACCGCGCCGGTGAACGAGCCGCGACGATGGCCGAACAATTCCGATTCGAGCAGATTTTCCGGCAGGGCACTGCAATTGACCGGGATGAACGGCGCGAACTGGCGGCGGCTGTTGAAATGCAGCGCCCGGGCCACCAATTCCTTGCCCGTGCCGCTTTCGCCCAGGATCAGGATCGTGCTGTCCGTGTCCGCGACCCGCTCGATCATCTTGAACACCCCATGCATCTGCGGCGAAGTCCCGATCAACTGGCTGAACTGATATTTCTTCTTGAGCTGCTTGCGCAGATAAAGATTTTCCGAAATCGCCTCGTTGTAGGAAAGCGCGCGCTGGATGCAAAGGTTCAGTTCATCCAGCTTGAACGGTTTCTCCAGATAATCATACGCCCCGTTCTTCATCGCCTCCACCGCCGTTTCAATGGAGCCGAACGCGGTGATGACAATGACGCTGGCGGGCGGCGTCATGGCGCGGGCCTTTTGCAAAATCTCCAGGCCATGCGCGCGCGTTTTGTCCAGGTAAAGGTCGGTGATGACGATTTCCGGCGTGTGCGAGTCCAGCGCGGCGAGAGCGTCCTTCGAATTGGTGAAAGGAAAGACCTCATGCCCTTCCTGGCGAAGCATCTCAGTCACCATTTGCACCATGGTCAACTCATCATCAACGAGAAGCACCTTTGCCATGGCAAAATGCTAAAGGATTTTTGCAACCCTCCGCAAGCGGTATGTTGTGGTTTTCAGCCCCGAACATCCAACAACCAACGCTGAACGCCGAACAAACTGGGCGTTTCGACAATTCAGCGTTCGGTGTTCGATGTTGGGCGTTCGATGTTTCAGCCAATCCGCAACTCCTTTAACCCGGAACCCGGAACTCAGAACACGGAACACGTTTACTACCAAGGCACGAAGGCACCAAGGCAGGCGGGCCTGCACCCAAGTTTTCGCGCGACGACCGCGAAGTGAGCGACGGTCTTCAGAGCGGGCAACTTTAAACCTGAAACCTGAAACCTTAAACTTGTCCCTGCCGTTTCAATTTTTTCCTGATAGCCGCAACTAGCTGCAACAAGCCGCAATCAGGTGCAACACCCGGTAGGGACGCGCTGCCGCGCGTCCGCCGAACGCGAGGATGGAGGATAGAGGATAGCCAAAGGCAAGCTGTCCGATGCTCGATGCTGGATGCTCGGGGAGGTAGGGACATTGCGCTGTCCCGCATGCGGGATCCGAGGACAGCCCAAGCGGTCCGTCCCTACCACGCGACCTTATCCGACACAAGGCGACACTATCCGACACAGCAAGCGGAGCCTGGACCCGATACCCATCGTTACATGGTTACATGGTTGCATCGTTACAACCATGCGGAGGGCGCTAAAAAATTTTTATTTTTTTAGGCCCGTTTATCCGCGACAAGCCGCGACAAGCCGCGACAACCTGCGACAACGGGTCACAAACCTCGACAAATTACCACTCACGAGCCGCGACAAAGTATGGTCTAGGGCAAGATGTCCGATGCACGATGCTGGATGCTCGGGGAGGTAGGGACATTGCGCTGTCCCGCATGCGGGATCCGCGGACAGCCCAAGCGGTCTATTTTTTACAGCCCCTTCTTGAGCACGTATTTCAACAGATCGGCGACGCGATTGCTGTAGCCCCATTCGTTGTCATACCAGCTCACGAGTTTGAAGAAGCGCTTGTTCAACTCGATGCCGGAGCCTTCGTCGTAGATCGAGGAGGCGGGCGAATGGACGAAATCGCTGCTCACAACTTCGTCCTTGGTGGTGTCGAGGATGCCTTTCAGATAAGTCTCGCTCGCCTTTTTCATCGCGGCGGAAATCTCGGCGTAGCTGGTGTCTTTGGTGGTCTTGACGGTCAAATCCACCACCGAAACGGTCGGGACGGGAACGCGAAAGGACATGCCTGTGAGTTTGCCCTTCACTTCCGGGCAAACCAGCGCCACGGCGCGAGCCGCGCCGGTCGTGCTGGGGATGACGTTCTGCGCCGCAGTGCGTCCGCCTTTCCAATCTTTCTTGCTCGGGCCGTCCACGGTCTTTTGCGTGGCGGTGTAGGCGTGCACGGTGGTCATCAGGCCTT
>DASRBR010000379.1:0-15431 GCA_035653495.1 Verrucomicrobiia bacterium | reverse complement strand
GTGAGCAGATTGAACGGTTGTTGCCGCAGACCACCAACGTTTGGATTTCACAAACGGAGTGCGAGCAACAACTCGGGCTTTCGCCGTGGAATCGCTCGCAGGTCATCCACTACATGGTGGAGCGGATGCAAGCGCCGCCCTTGAGCAGCCAACCAAACAACGAACAACGCCGGGCTGCACTGGAATTGCGCATCAAAAGCGATCTCGCGCGGCTTAACCGTGACGAAGCCATTCGCACGCGCCAAAATTTTGACCAACTGATGGCGCAACGGCCGGAGGATTTTTTTCTGTGCCAAAATTACGCAGTTTTTTTGGAGCTCTCCGGCGATATTGCGGGCGCGACAGCGCAGTGGAAGCGGTTCAGTGATTTGCTGCCGCAGGATCCGCTGGGTTATTTCGAGGCCGGACGCCTGCTGGTTCGCCAGCAAAAGTATGCCGAGGCGGAAAGGTTGTTGCGGCGTTCCCAGGAAATCAGGCCCAGCCGCACGGACGGTTGGATTGAACTTGGCAATGCGCTCGCGCTGCAACAAAAGTATGCCGAGGCGCTGGAGTGTTTTGACGTTGCACTCAAACAAGATTCGCGCGATTCACAAACATTGATGCGACGAGGCAAGGTGCTTGCTCATTTGAATCGGCACGACGACGCCATTGCCAGCTATCGCGCAGGGTTGGCGCTGAATTCCCACGACGCACTGCTTCACCACGAACTGGCGCTCGAACTGGCCGCGGCGGGCCAGGAGCAAGCTGCCGGCAAGGAATTTCGCAAAGCTGCTGAACTCATTCAGGACAATGTCATGTTCAGGTTCGATTATGGGGCATGGTTACTCAAACAGCAGCAATGGCCGGACGCCCGGCGTGAGTTCGAATCGGTTCTGCGGCTGGAGCCGGGCAATCCGCGGGCCCAAAAAAATCTGGCATGGCTCCAGGCGAAGCATTTCGATGAACGCTGATTGTGGAAAGTTCATCCCGGCCTTTCCCATTCTTTCATTCCGATGCGAGGGGTAAAGCATGCATGTCACCACTTCATGCGACGTGCAGGACATAAGCCATTTGTTAAGCTCCCAATATGACCCAAGCCCGTGAAGCCTGAAAAATGTGTCGCCGCCCAACAACCCTTTAACATACCCGCTCAACGTTATGCGAAATTCCGGAATCGAAATCATCATGACATCAACAAGGCATGCAGCCAAAATCGCCATGCTCGCGCTGGCCATCGGGTTCAGTAGCGCAAGCGCCCACGCCGCCACCGTCACGGTCTTCACAGACCCGAATAATACATTTTACGGATATGAAACCGTTTACACGAACGGTTTGCATGCCACGACTCCGCCGCCCTATGTCTCACTCTATTTGGGTTCTGGGGGAGGAGGCATAGGAGCGGCTTTCCCGAATGACTCAACCGTGGACACCTCCGGCAACATGACCATCCAGGCGGATGATTGGCCGGATGTGACGAGCCCTTATAACACAGACACGTTGATTTGGGCGGACAACTCAGGAACAAGTCCGGCCATCTGCGAAACTGTCAGCGACTGTTACGGAGAAACCACTGCTGTCCATGCCGGGGACACTGTGAATTTTATCGGCACCCTTGTGACAAACACTCTCGCTTCTCCTTATGGCGGCAATGCGGTGATCTTTATCAAAGACTTTGATTCTTCATGGGGCTTTCACGGCATTTCCACTCTGAACATCAGCACGCTGACCAATGGCCAGCAGTTTTCGGTGACACTGCCTGCGGTTAACGGCAATAGCGATTTTATCCAGTTTGGCCTTGAGTGGTCCGGGCCTCCGGTGCGTTCGGCTAATGCATCCAGCTATGGCATGGCGACCATCAGCACCAATGGCGTGATTCTTGCCCCGCCACCGCCCCCGACGAATGTTTATGTTTACCTCGATCCGTCGCAGGCATGGGCCGGGTATCGAAATGTGACGGACCAATTCGGCGGCAATTACGGCCCAGCCAGCGGCTACATTGGCGTGGGCGGACAAACTCCCTATTTTCAAGGTTCGATCAGCAGCCAGGGTTTGGTGGAATGCGCGCCTGATATCAGTCTTGATGTGTTTTTCCACACAGACCTGAACATCTGGTCGGATACGAGCGGGGTCAGCCCGGCAGTGGCAACCTATGACAACACCTTCTATGTTGACAGCACTTCAACGGGCGCCCGGAGTGGCGATACCGTGGTATTCTCCGGCACATTGGTGACCAACGCGCTCACGGACGCCGGAATGGCAAATTCGTTCGTGGCCTTCATCAAAGACTTCAGTTCCAGTTGGGCATATTACGGGGAAACGACAGCCCCTCTCAGCACTCTCACCAATGGCCAGACGTTTACCATCACCCAGGTCATCAATTCGCCGGGAGATCATGTTCAATGGGGATTTGAATGGCAGGGCTCGCCCATGCGCACCAACCCGGCAGCCGCAAATTACGTTGGACAGTACGGTTATGTCATCTTTTCGAGCAACAGCGTGGTGAATCCCGGCCCGCAAATTCTTTCCATCAATCCAACCACTGCCAATGTCCTTTTGGGAGGCAGCGTCACTTTCGCAGCCAACGCCACAGGCAGCGGCACGTTGGCTTATCAATGGCAGAAAAATGGCGTCAATCTCTCCAATGGCAATGGAATTTCGGGAGCCACCTCAAGCACATTGACCATTACCAATGTGCAACCTTCGCAGGAAGGTCACTATAATTTGATTGTGACCGATTCAAGTTCCCTGTCGGCCACAAACACAGTCTTGCTAATCGTCTCAAATCCTTCCTGGCTCTATTACGACCGCGCCCTGGCTCCATTCAACGGTTATATCAATGTTTGGAACGGGACGAATCTTATATCAGCGCCGCCTTCAAGCGGCGCGGCCGGCACTCACCCTGTAGCCAGTTTCGGTTTTGGCGTGACACCAACGACCCTGCTGCGAGCATTCATGGACACCAATACTGACACCATTACGCTCCAGCCCAACACTTACATTTATGATGGCGCGACGAACCCGGTAAATTCGGCATACGTCAATCCCAACGGTTCCCCGGCGGCGTATTTGGAGCAGGATTATTTCATCCAAAATGATGGGCTGGCTGGACAAACCATCACCTTCTCAGGCTATTGCCCTAGCAACAGCTTGAATTCAAATTATACCGCCCTGGCCTGGATCAAGGATGGTTCACCGGACTGGAGCGTGGAACATCGTTATGACGACCGTCTGGTGGCCGGCAAACCTTTCAAGGTCACAGTGGCGAGCACAGCGGGTGATCATATCCAATATGGATTCGGGCTTTTCGGCCCCGACAACTCCTCAACCAACTCGATCACGCAAGGCGCGGCAGTGGTGAAGGTGTATTCGCCTATCAACGCGATCAGCCGGTCTGGAACCAATGTGAGCATTAGTTTCCCGACCGTCATCAATCATAATTACTCAGTTCAATATAAAACGAATCTGACCGATTCAGCGTGGAGCACAGTGACCACGAGCAATGGCACGGGGGTAAATATCGTCGTGACGAATGGGACCAGCGCTGCCCATCGTTTTTATCGGCTGTCCACACAATAACCGGGATTTAGTAGGGTTGGATAAGGAGCATCCGTCGAGCCAGGATTTGGGCTCGACGGATTGCTTATTTAACAGTGCGACATTTAAAAATCTGGCACAGCAGTGATGTGAGTTTATAATGAGCAAGGCTCTGCGCATTTACATACAACTATCAACGACCGTAAAAATACCGCTCCCAGTCAACGCTCTTCACTTATGATGTTTTGTTTTCCTCACGCGCGAGTTACGAGATTGAGCGGAAAAGAGCGTTTCGTGCGGATCGCAACCATGCTGGTCATAGTTTTAGGATTGACCCTTCCTTCAATTTCCGTCAAAGCCGCATCGGGGGCGGCAGTGCCGTGGACGACTTACGAGGCGGAAAACATGTATATAAGCGGCGGCACCATCATGGGCCCGCAATACGATCCAATCCGGGTGCCGACTGAAGCGTCAGGACGCATGTGTGTCCAACTCAACGGCACTGGACAATATATCCAATTCACCAACCAATCCGCCGCCACTGCTCTCGTGGTGCGCTACTGCGTTCCGGACACGGGCGACGGCTTGGGGGCCGATTACACGCTCAGTCTTTATACCAATGGAGTGTTTGCGGCAAAACTGCCGATGACCTCCAGATACTCCTGGCTTTATGGCAGTTATCCGTTCACTAATAATCCCACTTACGGTTCTGCCCGCAATTTTTTTGATGAAGTTCGCACCAACGGCCTCAATTTAAGCCCGGGCACGATCATCCGCTTGCAAAAGGATGCCAGCGATACCGCGACCTATTACGATATTGACCTGGTTGATCTGGAAAATGTGCCTGTCGCCCTTTCTCAACCATCGAATTCCCTTTCAGTGCTCAGTTACTCCGCGGTCGGCGATGGCGTGACGGATTGCACCACAGCCTTTCAAAATTGCATCTCGGCTGCGGTGTCCCAAGGCAAGTCCGTCTGGATTCCAAGCGGCAATTACCTGATCACCAGCACGCTGAATCTGACTTCCGGGACTCAGATTTATGGCGCAGGCATGTGGTATTCGAAACTGGTTGGCAGTGCGACGCTTTATACGAACCAATCCCGACGCGTCAACTTGAACGGGAAGGGCAGCAACATCAAACTGGCTGACTTTGCCATCACGGGCTGCCTGAATTATCGCAACGACTCGGAAGGCAACGATGGTCTGGGCGGTTCTTATGGGACAGGTTCCAGCATCGCGCGCATCTGGATTGAGCACACCAAGTCCGCGGCATGGATTTTCAATTCCAGCGGACTCGTGGTGGACAGTTGCCGGTTTCGCGACACGCTGGCGGATGGGATCAATATCAATTACGCGATGCAAAACACCATTGTCACCAACTGCACCGCCCGCGGAACCGGCGACGATTGCTTTGCCATCTGGCCCGCGCCAAGCTCCGGGAATTACACGCCCAACAACAACGTCATCACGCATTGCACTGGCGAGTTGCCTTTTTTGGCCAATGGCGGCGCGATTTACGGCGGACGAAACAACCGCATCGAAGATTCACTTTTCTCCGACTTCCCTTACGGGTGCGGCCTGCTTTTCAGCACGACGTTTCAGGTTTCCTTCACGTTCAGCGGCACAAATATTGCCCAACGTTGCGATCTCGTTCGATGCGGCGGCTACGATGGCGGTTACGGCTGGCGCGCCAGTCTGCAGATCGTCATGGATCGGTATAACGGCATTTCCGGCCTCAATCTCAATAACATCAATATCAGCAACAGCATTTCTTCCGGCATCAGTATCCTGGGCAACGCCGGCCCTCTGACGAATGCCACTGCAACCGCAGTGAACATTTCCGGCTATAATCTGAATAACATCGCAGGCCAACATGCCTGGTGGGCGGACTGCTTCAACGGCTGTCCCATCGGCAGCCTTACCGTCAGTAACTCGGTTGTTCCAGAATTCCAAAACGACTCCAGCACGTTCAGTTTCAATTTTATATCCAATGTTGTGCCTGCCGCCCTGCCCATCGCCGGGTTTTCAGTTAATAAAACCAATGGAGTCACCCTGACTTTTTCCACTGTTCCAGGTTTTTCTTATCACGTCGAAACAACCACCAATCTCGCGCCGCCTGCGTGGACAACCATCCCAGGCAGCAACACAAACGCCAGCAGCAATAGCGTGACGTTCCGCGACCTCAGTCCAATCACAAACACTCAACGCTTTTATAGAACAGTCTCCCCTTAAATGAGTTTTTGAGCGCATCCAATCAAACTCTCGCATGAAACTTAGAATTCTTACCGTGCTGACGCTGTGGTTCAGTTTCAGCACTTTCCTTTCGATGGCCCAGACCCATGCCAAGCCGGTCATGGTCTATTACATGCCCTGGTACGTTGCCAAACCAATGGCCGACGAATGGGGCTGGCATTGGACCATGAACCACTTTGACCCCGACAAAACAAACGCGTCCGGCGAAAGGGAAATCGCATCGTGGTATTATCCATTGATCGGCCCTTACGATTCAAGCGACCCCGCCGTGCTTGAATATCATGTCCTGCTCATGAAACTGGCCGGCATCGACGGCGTCGTCGTGGATTGGTATGGCTCGACCGATTACTTCGACTATGCGAAGGTCAATCATAATACTGCGAAGCTTTTTGAATACACGCGCAAGGCCGGATTAAAGTTTGCCATCTGTTACGAGGACCAGACCATTCAGCACTTGATTGACGGTCAAAAGCTCACGAAAACGGACGCCATCCGCCACGCGCAAAAGGAAATGCTCTTTCTGCAAACGAATTTTTTTTGCGATCCCACTTATTTGCGCATCGATGGCCGTCCGCTGCTGGAAAACTTTGGCCCGCAATATTTTTTGTCGAGCACCAACTGGGACCAGGTTTTTTCGGCACTGGACGCTTCGAATCGGCCGGCGTTTTTCAGCGAGGACAACCGGCTGGAGTGCGGCATCGGGGCATTCGATTGGCCGCCGATGTGGCTGAGCCAGCAACCCGGCACTGGCGGTGTCTTGTCGGAAGCGCTCCTCAAGAATTACCTCGTTGAATTTGAGAAAAAATCAACCGCATGGCCGGCGTTCATCAGCAGCGCATTTCCCCGCTTTCATGACATTTACCAGCGCGCAGGCGCGCGGAATTATTGGGGTTATCTCGGGGACAGGAATGGCGAAACCTTGCGCGAGACCTTTGGGCGTGCCCTGACGAACAATTCCGTGCTGATACAAGTCGTGACCTGGAATGACTTCGGTGAAGGCACCACGATTGAGCCGACGAGGGAATATGGCTTTCGTGATTTAGGACTGATACGAGACTTGATCCGGCGCGATGCTAACCGGCCCGGCTCCATGCACACCAATGACCTTTCATTGGCGTTGCGGTTCTACAAACTTCGCCGGGCCTCCTCCAACAACTCAGTGGGCATGGCGGCTTTGGACCAAATCTTCACAAATTTTGTGTCTGGCCGGCAGGAAGACGCGGCGAGCGAACTGCAAAAACTCGAAGCGACGCTTCGGCAAACAGCGTCGGGATTGAATTGAGATCTTATTAGGTCTTCAGCAGGGATACCGCAGCAGTGAATTGTGAACGTAGCGGCCTTGAAAGTGCTGTGACCAGGCGGTTCGAGCAGACAACACAAGCGGTTTGACGTCTCCAATTCGTCTGCCATTTGCACACTCTCTCTGGAGAAACGATTGGAAACCGTCGGCGGTGATTTGAAACAGTCGCGGCGCGCGCAATTGCCCCACTTTACGGCACCAGTCATAGTGGGGATTTTTTCTGAGCAGAATATCCAGGTTGGCTATGACATCCGGCGCCATCTCGCCTTCCACATAAAACGTGTAATGGCAACCCAGATCATCCTCATCAGGAGCAAGGAGCATGAATTTAGGGGTTCGGACGCTGGCGATTGCCATGTGGATGGCCTCGCTCACAAACTGCTCGGAGAGCTTCTCTCCAAAAAGATCTGAAACACTTCCGCTTCTGCCAATGAATCGCAAGCACGGCGTCGTGCCGACAAATCCATTTACCCGGACGCGATCCTGCAGACGATAACGACAGAATCCACCAGCCGTCGTCACCACGACTTCGTATTCCTGGTCGTCCCGCAATTCATGAGCCAGGCAGGCATGGTTTTGCTCATCAAGAAATTCGAAGAAATGTGAGCGGATGGCGAGCGGTTGCCGTTGGTGAAAGGGAATCGTGACCACGGCTTCTGTTGCCAGCAGTCCTTTGCGTTGGATTGCGACTTCGGGGAATTCAGATTGAAGTTCAGAAATCCACATTTCGGCATGTCCATCTCCCCAGCAACTGATCAATCTCAATCCCGGCCAGAACAATCTTGGCTCATCAGGCCCCATCCGGCGTAACTCGCTTGAACGTTCTGGCAGCCCCATCATCGAGCCTTTGCGACCGTGCGCGATGTCATCCAGCAATGTTTCCCAGTGCAAATACACAGCTTCCAATAAGAGCATAAGGAAAGATGGATGCCAGATGGAAATCAGCCTTAATTCACGGCAACACAATAAGTGAAGCAGCGTTTCGTAACGGAAGGCTTCCATGGATTCTGCAAGTTGAACTGCCGAGGGCACCGCCATCACAGCATCCGCCAACCATTTTCGAGTTCCTCCGAGATAAGCGGTATCCGCATCGAAGCCCACGGGAATCGCCAATGCTTCCGCAGTTGCGCCCTTGAGATTTGGTGTCACCGACCAATACGCTGGTCCGCCAATCAACCCCGGCTGTTGTCTCTGCAGATCTACGAGCCATGGGCCGATTGCCGCGTTGAATTCGTCCTGCAATCCGCAAGTGAATGGAACCAGCTTGCGCGCTCCTCTTGAACCACTGGTTGGCACAAGGTGTGTCACGGATTCTTGTGTCAACACATTCGCTTCTCCGCGCATGATGCGATCAATCCAGGGAACAAAGGATTCGTAATCAGCCAATGGCACCCGTGCGGTAAATTCCTTGTAGCTGCTGATCTTTTCAAATTGATGCGCTTTTCCGAAAGCCGTGCGGGCATTTTGTTTTAAAAATGAACGCAGCTTTTGCGTTTGCACCGGTTCAGGATGATCCAGGGCCCTGCAAAAACGAACATACGCGGGCAGGTTCGATGCGCTCCAAAGAGCATTAGCGATGGCGGCTTTCCATTGCACAAGATCGCGGGGACATCATTCGCCGGCCTGCGGCGGTGAGGTTGTCTGGTGACAATTCTGTCAGGCAGGCCAGTTCATCACCTTTGACCCAGCCGGGATTGCGTGACAGAAAGAAAGCAACGTGCGGATCATTCTGCCGGCCCGAACGGACTTCGTTTAATCCATCACGAAGCTGTTGGGGATGATTGAATCTCACAATCCCGCTGCCCGAATCAAACTGTGAACCAAAACGATCCTGTGCCAATTGGTTGAGCAACCGCTGACTGGTGGCAGGCGTGGCGATATCAAATCGCGGAAAAAACTCACGCCAGAAGACCGGCAGAAAACGATAAGTTCGGAAACCAGACGTGAGCAACAGCCAGTAGCATGGACCCGGCGGCAAGGTTCTTCGGAGTGCATCCACACCCGCAACCCAGGCGCGAGGCAGCGCGGTGGTGCCCCAGGCTTCAGGAGTGACAATCGTATCCCCGGAATAAATCACATTCAGCGGCGCGCCATCGAATGTGGTCGTGTAAGCGAGAAGTGTTGAAAATCCGACGAGGACTTCTTCGCGTCGCAAGAACAGCGCGAGATTCTTTTCTGCAAGATCTCGCGCGAATTGTTCGCTGCTCACACCTGTAAAATGTTGTGCGAGCAAACGAAACAATTCGCCCTTCTGCGCCGCTGTCAATCCGGCTCGCGGCACCAGTTCACTTTGAATGCTCAATGCGCTGTTCATAGCAAAGCCACCTCCGGGGCGAGTGCCCGGCCATCCAATTCATCGGCAGCATGTCCCAAACCCGGCCAGTGCACAGTGTATAATCGGGTGCGGTATTGATAATGTGGAAAATTCGCAGTGATTGCGGCCAGACGCGGATCGTCAGCCGCAAAACCCATCGTGAGAAGCTCAAGTTCGGATTGGCCGGCAACGCACCGCAGGTTTGCAATTAACTGAAGTAACATGGCTGGATCATCGGCAGCCAGATGCGAAACGTAAGCATTTGCCAATATGGCCCCACTGGGTGGCAATTTGGGCCGTCCGCTCAGGCGTGTAAAGAGGTTGTGTGCAGGTCTCAGGAGATCCAGCATTCTGTCATAGCCACGAATCACAGTTTGTTTGAATGCGCGTTGATCCCATATTGCCGCGCAGCCGAAGCTTTCGTCGCGCTTGCCAATGAAGTGAAAATTGCAGTGACGAAGCCCAAAACCGCCGAGCATGACCGGGTCCTCGCCGTGCCACTTGGGAGCGAATTGATACTTCTGATTATGGCTATTCACATGCTCAACAATTTCATTCAGAGCGCGAGGGCCCAAACCCGAATCCCTGTTCACAATGCTTCCATGCGTTGTGGACAAAAGAACAGTCACAAACTCGCAAATAAATTCGTATCGTGGCATTCCCGGCAAACCGCGCTCGAGGATCCTTCTTGCGCGCTCGTTATCAGCAGCAACGCTGGTGAAGTAAAAATCGCCTGGCGCGCAGGCTTGAAGTTCGCGAAAAAAATTGTACCCGCGTCGCACGATATCGAAGCGCCCCGCCCTTTGCGCGTCCAGTCTCAATCCGCCCAAATAACCAACGCGTCGGACGGTGCCGTTCACAAATCGTTCTCGAACAGCACAATTTCCGACGCAAACAATCTTTCCATTTTCGCGGGCGATAATGGTCTGTTTGGTTTCGCCCGAAAGTTGCGCATCGGCGAAATAGTTCGGCTCGCGTTCCAACGCGACCGAAATGCGGCCTTGGATCGGATTCTCCAGCAACAACCGGCGGATCTCCGCATCGTCAGATTCCGCCGCCACTGCGAATTGCACCTCACCATCGCGCGCGAGCATCAATTTGCGTTCAAGTACGGCCCTTGCCATGATTCGTCTCCAAGAGGGTAGTGGTCGCGCAGGCTAACGTCATTGCGATGCAGCGCATTGATGAGATAAAAATTCCGCCACATAAACCAATTGCTCCGGTTCACGGGCGCAAAACCCCGATGCACAATGCTCGCCCAGGAATAAAATTCACGACGTGCCGCAAGACAGTTGTGCTGCAAATTCTCAGGCGTCATGCCTCGCGGCGTGAAAGGAATCCGGTTGTAACTGTAGCGGTCGTCGAGCCACCAGTTCTCGTAGAGCAGGCGTCCTTCGCCCTGCAAACGCTTGTAAAGAGGCGTGCCAGGAAACGGTGTCAGGTGGTTGAAGGCGGCAATATAAAGGGCGTGTTCCTTCGCAAATTCAACGGTTTGTTCGAAACTCTCGGGCGTATCGCGATCATACCCAAAGATGAACGTGCCATACACCCGGATGCGATGACGGCGGAGGTTCGCGAGCGCCATTTCGAAACCACCGCGCATGGTATTGAACGCCTTGTTCATGTCCTTTAGGTTGGCGGGATTCAAGCTTTCAAAGCCGATCAATACACCCTGGCAACCGCTTCTCGCCAAAAGATCAAGGAATTCCTCATCGTGAGCCGCGTTGATGGATGATTGACTTACCCATCGGATGCCCAGAGGAATCAGCGCGCGGAAAAACTCTTTTGCCTGTTCAAGGTTGGAGGTGATGTTGTCATCCACGAAAAAGAATATTTTTCGCTCAGCCTTCAGTGGCCCAATCTCTGCAAGGATGGCATCAATGGGACGACGTGACTGGGTGGAATTGAAGACAGTTTGAACCGCGCAGAAATCGCATTTGAAATGACACCCACGACCCGCCTCAACCAGGCCGACGGGAAGATAATGTTTGCCACGAAAGATGGAGCGGTCTGGTCGCACATTGGCCAGCAAAGGACGGCCCGATTGCCGGTAAAACTTTTCCAGCCTGCCATGCCGCGCGTCATCAACCACGCGCGGCCAGAGAGTTTCCGCCTCTCCGGAAACCACCGCCTCGGCATATTGTGCCACTTCGTCCGGGCAAAGTGTTGCGTGGAATCCGCCCATGACAACCGGTATGCGCCGTTTCCGATATTCCGTAGCAATTTGATAGGCTCGTTTCGCCGTGTAGGTTTCCACGCTGATCGCCACCAAATCAGTCGGCTCATCGAATGGAATGGCCTCCATTCGGTCGTCATAAAAACGGACCTCCACATCCGCCGGCGTCAACCCGGCGAGCGTCGCTGCCGGCAATGACTCCATTTGCCACGTGCGGATATATTTCTGCCCTGGTTTGCGGCCGATGCAGGGATGGACAATCGTAAGGCGCATGGCTTCAGGCAGCTTCCACAATCTGTTGAACAGGGCGGATGTTCTGTTTTGAATTTATTGTGCGCCCGATAATCCAATCGCAATTGTAAAAACGGCTTAAATTGTGGGCATAAAAGCGGTAGCCAAGGTTTGTGCCGAGCTTCACCGCCCACGGTGCCGGTGAATGCGCGATTCGACGGGCAATGGAGCGAAAACTATAGGCATATTGCCATGCGGCTTCTGTGCCTTGCTGAAGTTCTTCAATGCTCATCCGCGCCGGCCGGAAAACCACGTGCTGCCCGTCGTATAACTCCCAATCTTTGGTGAGGATACGGCCTTCGCTTTCGAGACGCTTGTAAAGAGCCGTGTTGGGGAAAGGCGTGACGATGGCAAAACGCGGCAAATCAATCCGCGCCTGCACGGCGAACTCGGCGGTTTTCAAAAAGACATCCGGTGCATCGTGGTCGAGGCCGAAGACGAAACAACCCTGCAGGGCGATGCCGTGCCGATGCAAGCGTTCCACCACCTGGCAATATTTTTCAGGTGAATTGAAGCTCTTATGGTTTTGCCGAAGGTTTTTTGGCGAAATGGATTCAAGCCCCATCAACAAACCTTTGCACCCGCTACGTGCTGCCAAATCCAATAAACCGGCGTCGGCAGCCAGCAACACCGTCGCGAGGCCATACCATTGCACTCGCAAGGGAATCAGCGCCGTGAAAAGTTCGCGCGCATATTCGGCATCTGCAATGAGATTCAGGTCAACGAAGATGAGCTTCCGCGCGCGTTGCTGGCGAATATCCGCGATTACATCAGCCACCGGTTTTTGCAACGGCTTGCGTCCCCATGCGGTGGGCACAACGCAAAAGTCGCAATTGTGGACGCAGCCGCGGGTCGCTTCGAACACGTTGCTGGTCAAGAAATGGCGGCTCGGAAGCAATTCACGCCGGGCAAAGGGGCGGTTGGCAAGGTCCAGGCCGGGAGCCTGGTCGTAGCGAGGGCGCAGTTTTCCTGCGGCAAAATCGCGCAGCAATTGTGGCCATGAATCTTCAGCATATCCAGTAACGATTGCATCAGCATGTGGCGTGGCATCATCGGGAATCAACGTGACATGTGGGCCACCCAGCACAACTGTAATGCCGCGACGCCTGAAATGATCCGCCAAATCGTACGCGCGCATTGCGGTGCCGGTGATCACCGTCAAACCAATCAGATCGGCATCCAAATCAAGCGGCACATCCGCAATCCCTTCATCAAACAACTGTAAATCAACGGACAGTTCAGATGGCACCAGCGAAGCCAGCGTGGTGAGCGTTAGCGGTTGATAACGAAGCGATTTTTTCCAGATGCCACCGCGATGCCGATAAAGCGGGCCCTTTGGAGAGATGAGCGCTATCTTGATTTTATGGCCTGGCATCTTGGACCCTTATTGAAATTGTTATGCCGTACTGCAGTTCGCCGCTCAAGGTGAATCAAGCTCGTGACCCATCGAAAATAACGAAGCAGGACAAAAAAATTTCAATGGTCGTGAGGGCGCGAAAACGCCACAACGCAGAACGCCAGCAAATAGCCGGTGGCCACATCGAGCATATGATGCCGGTGTATGAAAAGCGTGGCCATTGCGATCCCAATGCCCCAGGCGCGGAGGAGAAGTTTTTCACCCGAAGTTGCGTGCCGCGCAAAAAGTTCGATGCAAACGATGCTCAATGCCACATGAAGCGACGGAGCGAGGTTGTATTCCAGGCTCAACCGGCTTGCAAATTCGAACAGCTTTCTCCACGCACCTAATTGCGCTTCCGTCGCCGGTGCATAGGCCAACTGGGCTGGAAATAGCAGGAATGAGATTCCGGCGATCAAAATCGTCAGACTTTGAGCTCTTGCCAGGTGCTTGATTTCTCCTCGCGTCCGCAAAACGAACGGCGTGGCAAGGAACAAAGCATAGATGCTCATGTAAACCAAAGTGAACTCAGGAATCATCGGCAGGTTGAGTTCAGAGTCGAGATGGACACGAACACGGAACGTTCGATGCGCGGTCAGCCAATTGGCGCCGCCGTAAACCACAGTAAACAATGCTGTCACGGCCAACGTCAGCAGCCAGGTAAATCTCAAATGCGTCCAACCCGGCCACGCAAGCAACGGCGGCCATTCAGGCTGATTCATGGCGGACCGCCTGAGAGTTCGCTGCAGGCCCGGTTGCCAGACGTGGACCCAGCCATTGGCGCCAGTATTGTTTGACATAGTTGGGCTGCGCTTTGTCGGACGGGGAGAGACGCGGCAGGTAATACCACGAGATTTCAGGGTGACGATGGTGACTCAGATCATACTCACCGTGCAACAGCACAAGACTCATGAACCGGTTGTGCCTCAAGTTCCACGCGCCTTCGATGACATCAAGCTTGCTGAAGGCATGCCCGATGTACTGGCGGGTGGACCAGTTGAAGGCGAAACAGGCGTATAGAATGAGTGTGTTCTGCCAGCGCAAATGTAGCAGCCAGAAAGCCGCGGCAAAGAAAACGATCGTCAAAAATGTCTCCAAACGTACCCGCCCAACCGCTTCTCCCGCGATGCTTCCCACCAGGTAACCCCGGGCCTGGTCGCGCCCAAAAATCCAGTCGCGCAGCTTGCCGGGTGTTAGTGAGAAAATGATCGCCCCAAGCGGAACCAGCGGCCAGAAGAACCCGCAAAGGATTCCATACCAACGGATGTATTTGAGCAACCGGTTGTCACCGGGTTGATATAGATCAAACATCTCCCGCTCGGTGCGGTTGAAATCGTGGTGACCTTGATGCGTGCTTCGCATCGCTGTGAATGGCATGGGAAACAAAATACCGGCGATGACACCCAGCCAGTAATTGCGCCGGGCGCTCGTCTGCAGGTTCCCATGGCTCCCTTCATGAAGCAGCGCGTAATTGGTGAGCAATACGTATGAAAATAATATCCCCGTGCCCAATACAGCCCACCATTTTTCCACATGGGAGCCGAGCCAAAGCAATCCGGTCGCCAGGACAAAAACGATCATCACCAGCAACAAATTCAACCGATTCGGCACGGGCATTTCCGCGGGAGGCTCTGCGAAACCACCAACGCCACCTTGTGAAACGGTTTCATCTCTCATGTCGCGAGTGTATCGCGCGATTTCGGAAAGGCAAGTTGCCCGGTGTGAAAAATGGACGCTCAACATTCCTTGCCATCTCTTGGTCCAAAGTGCATAACGAGCCGGGGAATTCAATAATTGTGCAAGCCAATCTCGCTAATCCAAGGAGAAATGAGGAAGCGGCCAAAGTGCCGCCGGTCTCAGCATTTCCTGTCCATCCTGCCGGTTGGTATTTTTTTTGTGCCACAAAGGATTTGCTGAAAGGTCCTTTGGGTCGGGGAATTCTTGGGCGGGACCTCGTGGCATTCCGCACGGCCAGCGGCAAGGTTGCAGTGCTGGATGCGCGCTGTTCGCATCTCGGCGCAAACTTGGCCTGTGGCGAGGTGGTGGGGGAAACCATCAGATGTCCTTTTCACCATTGGCAATTTAATCGCAATGGTGTCTGCGAGCGGATTCCTGCACAAACGCAAATTCCCGCTTTTGCCCGGCAGCAATGTTTTCCCATTTGTGAACGGCACGGATACATTTTTTT
>DASRBR010000378.1:0-2781 GCA_035653495.1 Verrucomicrobiia bacterium | reverse complement strand
AAGAAATTTTAATAAAAAAAATTCGCAGCAAAAACCGTCAGAAAAATGGCTGAAAATTCTTTGTAAAGTATGCTTGACATTATGACAAGCATGCTTTACAAGTCTAACATGAATGAAAAAGTGAACGTTCCCGGCGAGATTTTTCTCGGCAACAAACAATATTCCCTGCGCATGGATTGGCAGGTCAACGGCTGGCTTTTTGTGGCCACGCTGATTTCAGCCTTTTGCGACATCATCTTCGCGCAAACGGTGCAGCAATGGCCGCTCGGCTGGCGAGTCGGCATTGTGCTGGCGGAATTTTTGGCCATCGCTCTTTGGGCGCGAAGCCTTGTGCGCTGGATCCGCGGGATGGACGAAATGCATTCGCGCATCACGGTGGCGTCGGTGCTGTTCGCCATCAGCGCGACGTTTTTCTGCGTGATGCTTTGGCATCGGCTGGATGCGGCGGGATTGTTCAAGGCCATTTTTCCCACGCCGCGAAAAGGGGGAAATTGGGACATCGCCACAATCGGCCATGGGTTTTTGTTGCTGACGCTTTTTTATTTCGTCGGACATAAAATCTTCAACCGCCGTTTCCAATAAACACACCATGAAACCAATAGCCAAAACTTACACTCTCAGGATGAGCCTGGGACTGATTCTCTATGCGGCTGCGTTATGCCTGGCGCATTATGTGCACGAGAACAAATCACTCCAAGGGTATTGGCCGCTTTATCTGCTCCCGGTGCTTGCAGTGGTCTATATCGCCGCGACAATCGTTCGCTTTGTCGTGACGACTCTGGACGAATTGCAAAAGAAAATCATTTTGGAGGCTGCGGCATTTTCGGCGATCGCGACAGGCTTCTCATGCATCAGCTACTTGTTCCTGGAAAACGCGGGCGCGCCGCAGTTCCGCGCGGAATGGGGATTCTATTTGATGTGGATTTATTATGGCATCGGATTGTTCTTTTCCGCGCGGAGGTATCGGTGAAAAACAAACTGCGCGAACTGCGCGCGGCGAAAAATTGGTCGCAATCGGACCTGGGAGAAAAACTCGGCGTCTCGCGCCAGACCATCAACGCGATTGAAACCGAGAAATACGACCCCAGCCTGCCGCTGGCCTTCAAGGTCGCGCGGCTGTTCAAAACACCCATCGAGGCAATTTTCCAATCGGATGACGTGTAGGCTGCGTACTGCCTAGTAGAAAACATTTTTTAACCGACGGGCCAGCTATGAAACAAAAGTAGCAGTTTGGGGAGCGCGACCGTCTCGGTTGCCGCGCCCGGCGTCTCGCCGGGCGCCTTAACTCCTTTCCGTTCGGCGAGACGCCGAACGGGGCACGCGGGACGCGTGCGCTCCCCAATTCCAATCTCAGTTCCATTCTTGTCCTGGATACCAAGGATCTTTCTACAGGACAGCTGGCGTTTAGGTGGGGAGCGCGACCGACCACGCCGCGCTTGCATTGGTTCGGGATTTGGCCTAAAAAGCGCCGGGTACATCAACGGTCAAAACAACTCCAACCATCCTCATGTATAAAATCATCGGAGCAAACCAGGTCGAATACGGGCCCATCAGCGCCGAGCAATTGCGCCAATGGATCACCGAAGGACGCGTTAACGCGCAGACGCTTGCGCAAGCCGAAGGCGAAACGGGTTGGAGAGCCATCTCAACCTTCCCGGAATTTGCGTCCAGTTTTCCGGCGGCGGCCGCCACGCCACCATCCACGCCGCCCGGCGTTCCCGGCGCGCCGCAACCCGCGGCATTTGATTCGGGCCGCGCCGTTGCGCTCAGCCAGATGAGCGGCCCGGCGATTAGCCTGATGGTATTGGGCGGGTTGGCTATTGCAGGGTGTTTGTACGGCATATTGACCCACATTCTGGGAATGGCAGCAGTTACGAAGGACCAGTTACAGCCATTAGAACAGCAAAGCCCTCAAGCGGCCCATTTTATAGAATGGCTCGCTGGCCCCATGGGAATTGCGACCAATCTCGTCGCCATGGCGCTTTGGGCTTTTGTGATTTTTTCGGCTGTGAAGATGAAAAAGCTGGAGAGCTACGGATTGTGCATCGCCGGTTGCATCGTCGCGATGCTGCCGTGCGGTGGCTGCTGCTGTTGCATCGGCATTCCCATTGCGATCTGGGCACTCATCATGTTGAACAAAGCGGACATTAAGAGATATTTTACCTGAGTGTTGCTGAAGAGCCGATGTCAAAGTCTCTCGAAATGGAATTGAAAGAATATCCGCTGGACGCGCCGCCGATCATCGTGACGCCTGCGCCACGGCGCGTCTGGTGGCCAATGCTGGTCTTGGCGGCTGCCGCTGCGAGCATCGGATCAGTCCTGTTTTTGTTCAATCCATCCTTATACGGTTTTTATCCCCGCTGCATGTTGTACGTGACGACGGGATTATATTGTCCCGGGTGCGGCGCATTGAGGGCGTCGCACCAATTGCTGCACGGCAACGTGCTCGCCGCGTTGCATGACAATTTATTGCTCGTCGCGTCCGTCCCGTGCGGCGCGTATTATTTTTTGCGCCGGGCGGTCTGCTGGTTGAACGGAAGACCCGCGCCTCCTTTTGTGCTGCAACCGAAATGGATCATGGCGCTGACAATCATCGTCGTTTGTTTCACCATTTTGCGCAACATCCCCATCGCTCCGTTCACGCTGCTCGCACCGCTGAAATAGTTTTCATTGGCTCGGTCACCCGTCGGCTTTGCTTTCCGCCGTCGGCGTCATGTCGCGGAAGGAGACGATCACGAGACGCGGATTTTGTTCGTCCTCGGTGAAGATGCGGGCATCGAG
>DASRBR010000377.1:0-12976 GCA_035653495.1 Verrucomicrobiia bacterium | reverse complement strand
GGTTGTTAAGAAAGGAAAGGGCGAGCACGAGCACAAAAAATGCGATGGAAGTGTATTTGGTCAGGTTGCTCAAGGCCGTGCCGGAACCGGCGCCGAACAACGCGTCCGCCGCGCCGCCGCCAAAGGCCATGCCAATGCCGGCTTCCTTCTTGGGCAATTGAATCATGATGAGCAGCCCCAACAGGAGGCAGTCAAGGACCAGCACGACGGTCAGGAAAATAATCAGAATGGTCATAGTGTTATTGAGTTAAATTCGGTTCAATCGGTTCAATCGTTGTTTCAGTTGATGGCGTTTTTGATGATGTCGGCAAAACTGCGGGGTTCCAACGACGCGCCGCCCACCAGCGCGCCGTCCACATCGGGCAACGTCATCAATTCGCGGGCGTTGGATGGTTTCACGCTGCCGCCATACTGGATGCGGACGCGTCGGGCGGTGTTCTCGTCGAACATAGTGCCGAGCAATTGGCGGATGAACAGGTGCGCTTCCTGCGCCTGCGCGGCGGTCGCGGTCTTGCCGGTCCCGATGGCCCAGACTGGCTCGTAAGCGATGATGGTTTCTTCCATCTGTTCCTTACTCAATCCCGCCAAACTGCCGCGGACTTGTGTATCGAGCACTTTCTCGGTCTGGTTGGCTTCGCGTTCGGCAAGCGTCTCGCCGACGCAAACAATCGGCTTGATGGCAGCCGCATGCGCCGCGAGCGTTTTCTTGGAGATCAACGCGTCGGTTTCCTTTTGATACTGGCGGCGTTCGGAATGGCCGAGGACCACGTAACGCACGGAAAATTCCTTCAACATGCCTGCCGCGATTTCGCCGGTGTAAGCGCCGAAATTGTGCTCGCTCATGTTCTGCGCGCCGAGACGGATGTTGGAGTTCAAAATTTCCTTGGAAACCTCTGACAAGGCGGTGAAGGGCGGACAAACGACGATGTCGGCTTCCTTGATGCTCGACAATTCGAGTTTGAGATCGCGCACGAGGTGAACAGCCTCTGCAGCGGTTTTGTTCATCTTCCAGTTGCCGGCGATGATGAGCTTGCGTTCTTTCATGGGAGGGCAAAAGAATTGGAGTGGTGGAGTGCTGGAGTATTGGAACAATAGGCAACAAATTTCAGCCCAATACTCCAATACTCCAATACTCCATGATCTGGAGGTAAAAATGAAATTTTAGCTGATTGATTTTTTTGCATGTGGTTCAGTGCTTCGACCGCCTCAGCCGTTGTCGGCCAGGGCCGCGACGCCGGGAAGCACCTTGCCTTCGAGAAATTCGAGGCTTGCGCCGCCGCCGGTGCTCATGAAGGTGACCTGGCTGCCGAGGCCCGATTCGTTCAACGCCTTCACGCTGTCGCCGCCGCCAATGATGCTCTTGGCGCCGTTTTTCTGCGTCGCTTCCACAACCGCCCGCGCGACGGCGAAAGTGCCTTCCGCAAAACGTTTGTCTTCGAAAATTCCCATCGGGCCGTTCCACAAAATGGTTTTCGCCTTGCGGATGACGTCCGCGTATGCGGCGCGCGTGGCCGGGCCGATGTCCACGCCTTCTTCGGAATCGGGAATGTCCGTGCCGGTGTTCGTGCGCGGATTGGTCATTTCGATGATCGGCTTGCCTTTTTTGTTGAGCTTGTCGGTCTTGACCGGCGTGGCGACGATGTTGTCAGTGGGCAACAAAAATTGCACGTTGCGCGCTTTGGCTTTATCGAGCGCGGCTTTGGCGACATCGATTTTGTCGGGTTCAACCAGCGATTTGCCGACCTTTTTACCCAAAGCCAGGCGAAAGGTGTAAGTCATTGCGCCGCCGATCAAAATGGTGTCCGCCTTCTCCAGCAACCGGTCAATGACGTTGATCTTGTCCGAAACTTTTGCGCCGCCTAAAATCACCACGAACGGACGCGCCGGATTTTCCAGTTCATCGCCCAAAAATTTCAATTCGCGTTCCATCAGCAAACCGGCTGCGCACTGGCCGCCGCGCTTGGCGATGATGCGAGGCACGCCTTCGGTTGAGGCATGGGCGCGATGCGCCGCGCCAAAGGCGTCATCGATGTAAATGTCGCCGAGCTTGGCCAATTTTTCGGCGAACGCCGGGTCATTGGCTTCTTCCTCGTTGTAATAACGAACATTTTCGAGCAGCAAAACATCGCCCGGCTGCAAAAGGCCGGCGGTTTTTTCCACCTTTTCGCCGATGCAATCGTCCACAAATGCCACATGGCGATGGAGCAGGTTCGCCAGTTCTTGCGCGACAGGCCGCAAGGACATTGAAGGTTCGCGCTGGCCTTTGGGACGACCCAGATGCGCCATCAAAATGATCTTTGCACCCTGGTTGATGAGCAGTTCAAGGGTGGGGAGGGTCTCGATGATGCGCGTGGCGTCGGTGATGACCATCTTGCCGCCCTTTTCCTCCATGGGTACATTATAATCCACCCGAACGAGGACACGTTTGCCGCGCACATTCAAATCTTTGACCGTCAATTTTGCCATAGTTCAATCCAAACAAACAGGGGCGAGAGGATATCCTGCCTTAGGGCTGAGTCAAAGCCAATTTCGAACCTGATGGGGGAGAATCTACGCGAGGTTTTCGGGTTGTCCAGCCGAGGGGGACGACCGTTCCAAAGCGGCGCGCTTGAAACATCACAAGGGTCGGCAGGAAGGCAAAACGCGGGGTGGTTGGGCAACCGGCTGTGCGCAAAGCTTTGGCAGTCCAGTTGTTACAATTATGGAAGGCAGAATAATGGCCGGTCGCCTTGAAGAACACCTGGTCACGGCGACTGCTTTCGAGACGGATCGGCTTGCCGGACGCGTCCAGAATATATGTCTTTTGAATGAACTCGCACATTCGGGCAAAACCGGGCTCGGAAAGTTTTACCTCGACGATTTGCCTGGCGATTCCGGTGTATTCTTCGGTGACCGGCTGGCTGAAAGCGTGGATCAGCAGCACGCTGCCTTCGGAGGCAGTCAACGCCCGCACGACGACGGGCGAAGTCCAGGGATAACGATAGCCTTTGGTATCGCCCCAGCCGACTTCCAGGTATTCAGCGTTGGGAAAGAGTTTGTGTTCCGGCCAGACGCCGGGAGGAATATCGGCAGCGCGAACGATGACGCCAGTGTGCACGTGACGGCGAATGACATAAACGGTTTTCGTCGGCTGGCCCGGTTGAGGCGGAAACAAACTTCGGTCAGGGCTCACGCAGCCGGCGCCAAGCAAAACCAGGAACAGGCTGGCAAAAGCCAGCCTTAACAGGCTTTGCTTCTGCTCAGTGGTGAGCTTCATTCGGCGCTGGTTGTTGGTCATCCGATGATTTCACGCCAACCGTGTTTGTTTCCATCTGGTGATAATCGGCGGGCGAAAGATTGCCAACCTTTTGAACAAACGCAACGATGTCCCAGATTTTGTCGTCTGAATGCGACGCGCCCCAGCCGGGCATGGCGCTGAATTTGATGCCGTTCTTGGTGATCCAGAACAATTGGGCGGGCGTCCAGCCGGAAGCCAGCATCGAGTAATCAGGCGCCTGCGGCCAGAGGCCTTTTGCGATTTCGCCCGGCTCCTTTCCCGGCGCGCCATGGCATTGCACGCACATTTCGTGATAATGTTTGAAGCCTTCCTGGACACGCGCGGGATTGTCGAGCGGCGGCGGCTTGATGCCGCGCGCCTGATGCTTGATGGAGCGCGTCGCCCCGGTGTTGAGCCACCAGTTAACGAAGCCGTTGTCGTGATTGGATGTGCCGATGTTGTAGGAGCCGATGGAAATGTAAATTGCCAAAGCAATCGCCAGGACGAGGAGCACGACCACTACCGTTGAAACGATCAATAAAATTCTTCTCATGTGCCTCCTTGTAATCTGGCGCGCGGCACGCACGCGCCTTTGTCAATGTGCCTTGGAATCACTTATTGGCAACGGACCAATTCTGCCGCGTGTTCTGGGGTCAAGACCCGCCTGTGTTCCAAAGTGACAAAACTCAGCATGCGCGTAACACACCCGATGGACATTCACGCCCGAAAACCTGATATTCGTCGCATGCTTCGTTGGTTTGAGCATTCGCAGGTGTTTCATCCCAAACGGGATTGGGTGGCGAACCCGGCTGATCTGGGCCGGCCGTTTGAAGACGTTTTCATCACGGCATCCGATGGGGTGCGCTTGAGCGCGTGGTTTTATCCGGCGGACGCCCAATCGCCGCGCGCGCGATTTGCCATTCTCGTCTGCCACGGCAACGGCGGGAACATCAGTCATCGGCTGGATTTGTGCAGTTCGCTGCTGCGCACCGGCGCGAACGTGCTGCTGCTCGATTATCGCGGCTATGGCCGGAGCGAAGGGAAATTGACCGAGGAAGGCACCTACCTCGACGCGCAAGGCGCGTACGAATGGCTGCGCCAGCGCGGGTTTTCAGCGGAAAACATCATCGCGTTCGGCGAATCATTGGGGGGCGGGATCGCCTGCGAACTTGCCGTGCGCGAACCGCTGGGCGGACTCATTTTGCAAAGCACCTTCACCAACATCGCCGACATCGGCGCGGAAATTTTTCCATGGCTGCCCGTGCGCTGGCTCAACACCATCAAGTACGACACATGGAAAAAATTGCCGCGCATCCATGTCCCGGTGCTCGTGACGCACAGCCGTGACGACACGCTCATCCATTTTCGCCATGCGGAAAAAAATTATGCAGCCGCGAACGAGCCGAAAATGTTCTGGGAAACCAGCGGCGGGCATAATTATTCCGAGATCAGCGATTACAACCGTTGCCTTGAGGGGATCGAGAGATTCTTCCGGTTGATTGAAAAAAATGCCGGGAAGATGCGCGCATGATCAATGCGAGACGCACCGGTAAAAGCGGTGCGGCAACGCGCTTCCCTGGATGTCTGCGCAACCCATCCACATGTTGCTGGTGACAACGCCGGTCGATCCGATCGTCACCCAATTTTTCAAATCAGTTGATGCCTGTATTTCATAGGAATAGGGCGGCGCGACCGGGAAGGTGATCAGCATATAGCCGCCGACCAGGGCGTTTGGCCGCAGTTTCACGATGCCCGGCACGATGAGCGAAATTTGCATCGAGGGCGCGCTCTCGTTCGTCAAGGCATTGTAATCGGTCACGGCAAAATAGTAAGTCAGGCCTGGCTGAAGATTCGTGATGGCGTAAGTCAGGTTCGTGCCGACGTCCACGCGCGTGTTGTAATTGCTGCTGTTGGTGCCGTAATACACCACGTAACCCACGACCGTCGAATCAGTGCTGGGGTTCCATGTGAGGATGAATTTCTGCCCGCTTTGTTGTGCAGAGGCCATGCTCAAAAAAAGGAATGCCGGAAGGATTACCGCGAGGACTGCAAGGCTCGCCCGCAAAACACAACGGGTGTTAAACATGCGCAAAGAAAAGCTGAATCCCAGTGTCATTCCAAGTCACACCGCGGCCATTAAGTTGTCAGAATCGGGCTTCGTTTGGCCTAGGTGTTGCTCCTACAAAAAGAATAACGTCAGTTAGAAGTCAGTAAGATGTTTGAATGTGAGTTATGGGTAACACCGACCCTTTAAGTCGTCAAAGATGGCAGCGAAAATTTCCTGAATTTTTTTTCTTGACGCATTTGCGCGCGTCTGAACGAGCGCGCTTCGCAACGGAACTTGAAAACCATTTCCGCCGTCGATACGTTCGCCCAACGACGAATGATTTCGGCCCAACAACGTTCCGCGCTGATGGCGGCAGATTGCAAAGTCGCCTTTGACAATCTCACACGTCAGCTTTATGCGACGGATGCCTCGTTGTACCAGGTCGAACCGTTTGCCGTGGCGTTCCCGCGCAACGGAGCGCAGGCTTCGGCGGTCATTCGCGCAGCGGCGGATGTCGGACTTTCCATCATTCCGCGCGGCGCAGGAACGGGACTGGTCGGCGGCGCGTTGGGTGGAGGATTGGTGATTGATTTCTCGCGCCATAACCGCGAAATCTTTGCGTTGGATCTGGATGGCCGCACGGTGCGCGTGGGCGCGGGCGTCGTGCTGGACCAGCTCAATGCCTTTCTCAAGCCGCATGGATTTTGTTTCGGGCCGGATGTTGCGACCAGTTCGCGCGCAACGCTCGGCGGCATGATCGCCAATAATTCCTCCGGTTCGCACGTTCCGTTCTACGGCGTGACGGCAGATCATGTCGTTTCGCTCGAAATCGCGCTGGCGGACGGCCGCATCGAAAACACGGTTGGAACATTGCGGCAACAGCGTGACGCGCTTGCCGAACAAGTGCGTCATCACGCCGCCGCGATTCGCGAACATTGGACCCCGGCATTGTTGAAGCGCCGGCCCGGTTACGGCTTGGACCGTTTTTTGCGCGAGCCGGAAAACCTGGCGCATCTCTTTGCCGGGAGCGAGGGCACGCTCGCCGCCATCATTTCGGCCGAATTGAAAATTGTTCCGCTGCCGAAAACAAAAGGCGTGGGCCTGATTTTTTTCGCGTCGGTTGCCGATGCCATGCAGGCCACGGTCGAGCTGCTCGACTTGAAACCGGCGGCGATCGAGCATGTGGACCGCGTGCTGTTCGACCAAACTCGCGGGCAGCTTCAATTCCAGGCCACGCGCGACCTGCTCGAATTGGACGCAAAACCATGCGAGGCGATTTTGATGGTGGAATTTTTTGATGAAAATGTTCCCGAACGCCTGGCCGCGCTCGCGCAAAAAAAACTCGGCTTGCGCACGCTCATCTTGAAGAACGCTGCGGAATTCGCGCTGGTTTGGGCGATGCGCAAAGCCGGCCTTTCATTGCTCACCGGTTGCAAGGGCGCGGCCAAACCGGTCACGTGCATCGAAGACACCGCCGTTCGTCCCGAACAACTGCCCGCGTATCTGGCCGGCCTGCAATCGTTGCTCAAGCCGCTCGGCTTGCACGGTTCGTTTTACGGCCATGCAGCGTCAGGCTTGCTGCACGTTCGGCCTGTGCTCGATTTGCACTCGGCGGAGGACATCAAAAAACTTCGCCGGTTGAGCGATGAAGTTTCGGCGCTCGTGCGGCAGTTCAAGGGCTCGCTTGCCGGCGAACATGGCGTGGGCATCGCGCGAACGGAATATGTGCCGGACCATCTTGGGCCGGAGTTGATGCGGCTCACTAGGGAGATCAAGGCGGCGTTCGATCCGAAAAATTGTTTCAATCCCGGCAAGCTCATCCCGGACGGGCGTTATCGCATTGACACTCGGTTGCGCATGGGCGGCGGTTACGAATTGAAACTGGGTTTTGCGCCGCGGCTCGCGTTTGCGGCGAAGGACGGCTCGTTCACCGGCAATTTGGAGCAGTGCAACGGTTGCGGTGGCTGCCGCAAAGACGCGCCAACCATGTGTCCCACGTTCGTTGCGACGGGTGAAGAAATCATGTCCACGCGCGGGCGCGCCAATGCCATCCGCGCGGCGTTGGAATTGCGCGGCGTGGAGGCCGACCCGCTCCACAGCGCCGAGATGGAAGCGGCGTTGAGCAATTGCCTCGCCTGCAAAGCCTGCACCAGCGAATGCCCATCGAATGTGAACCTGGCGTTGCTCAAGGCCGAGTTGCTCCACGCGCGGCATCAACGCGACTGTCTTTCCCTGTGCGAACGCCTTTTGAGTTCGGTTGATTTGCTCGGACGCATCGGCTGCACGATGCCCAGGCTCGCCAATGCCTCGCTCGAATGGCGCTGGTTGCGAAGCATTCTTGAAAAAACTTTGGGCCTCTCCGCGAAACGTCCTTTGCCGCCTTACGCCGCGCAACGATTCGATCATTGGTTCCAAAATTCTCGAAACGGCACTCCGCACTCCGCGCTCCGCACTCGAGTCGTTCTCTGGGATGACACTTTCGTCCGCTATCATGAACCGAATATCGGCATTGCGGCAGTGAAGGTGCTCGAAGCTGCCGGATTTGAAGTCGTTTTGCCAAGCGGACGCCAATGCTGCGGCCGGCCCGCGTTCAGCCAGGGCAATCTCGATTACGCGGCGAAGTTGGGACGGCACAATCTCGAATTGCTCATGCGTGAATACAACAACGCGCCCATTCTCTTTCTCGAACCATCGTGCTATTCGATGTTCGCGGAGGATTATCGCGAGTTGAATCTGCCCGGCGCGGTGGACATCGCGAAACGCAGTTTTCTTTTCGAGCAATTCATCGAGGACCTACTCGCGCGCAAACCGGACGCGTTAAAATTTAAGGAACAATCCGGAAGTGTCGCCATCCATGCGCATTGTCATGCCAAATCGCTTTTGGACCCGGCATTCATGGCGCGGCTGGCGAGGCGTTTGCCCGGACGAAATGTGACGATGTTGGAAACGGGCTGTTGCGGCATGGCGGGCGCGTTCGGCGCGCTTGCCGCCAAATACGATCTCTCACTGCAAGTGGCGCAGCCTCTCGTCGAAAAAATTGTCTCGCAGCCTGCCAATGCTGTTGTCGTCGCTTCCGGCACAAGTTGCCGCCATCAAATTTCGCACCTGACCCGCGCGCATCCAAAACACATGGCTGAACTTCTCGCCGAGGCGATTTAAGATTTGTTTTGCCGCCAGCGGCAGAGTCCCTATCTTCAACGAACGTCGCGCGGCCTATTGGCAAAGTTGCTGCGCGTTGGAAGATATTTAAAGTTGGCAAAATCACTAAGGGCAATTAGGAGAAGTGGTTGTGACGGGCGAAAATCGCGACATGCAAAAGAGTGAATTGTTCGGGATGACACGCAATGTGGTCAAGGAGCGTTACGCGCTGCTGACACCGGCTGGTTTTGAGCCGAGCGTGCTGCCGGGATGGGAGGAGGCGACGTGCGTCGTCTTGATTTCACCCGCGATGGGCGCGCAATTCTGCCAGTTTCTCATCACCTTCGGCAAGGACGGCCAGGGCCGCGGCAATACGGGCAAAACGGAATATTTCGCCTTCCTGCTGGAAGGCAGCGCCAGCGTGACGCTCGATGCCAAACGCAATCGCATGGAAGCGGGCGGTTTCGCCTACATTCCACCGGGTAGGGACATCCATTTTCAAGGCGCTCATGCGAAGATGCTGGTTTTTCAAAGACGTTTTGTCCCGCTTTCCGGCGTCGAACTGCCAAAGCCGGTTGTCGGCCATGCTCGGGAAGTGAAAGGTCAGCCGTTTCCTGGGAACGAGGACGTGCGTTTGCAGGTCTTATTGCCGGACAATCCGCAATACGACATGGCCGTGAACATTCTCACTTATCAACCGGGCGCCACGCTGCCGTTCGTCCAGACGCATGTGATGGAGCATGGCCTGATGATGCTTTCCGGCCAGGGTATTTGCCGACTCGACGCCGATTATCATCCCGTGCAGACGGGCGATGTGATCTGGATTGCGCCCTATTGCCCGCAATGGTTCGTCGCAATGGGCAATACGCCCGCCAGCTACATATTTTATAAAGACGTGAACCGCGATCCCATGTGACCACCCCCATGAAAGCACCCATTCCAAAAAAGGAAAAGAAACGCCTCGAAGTGCTCTGGCAATACGACATTCTCGACACCGTTCCTGAACAGGTGTTCGACGATTTGACCGAACTCGCCGCGACCATCTGCGAAGCGCCCATCGCCTTGATCACGCTGGTTGACGAAGACCGCCAATGGTTCAAGTCCAAGGTGGGCATCAGCCAAAATGAAACTTCACGCGACGTTTCGTTTTGCGGCCATGCCATCATGGAGGACAAATTGTTCATCGTTCCCGATGCCGCGCACGATCAACGTTTCGCGCGCAATCCGCTGGTCCTAGGCGATCCGAAAATTCGCTTTTACGCCGGCGCGCCGCTGGTCACGCCGGACGGTCATGCGTTGGGGACGTTATGCGTGATTGACAAGGTGCCGCGCACGTTGCGCCCCGAGCAGAAGCGCGCCCTGGAAATCCTGAGCCGGCATGTCATGACGCAACTCGAATTGCGCCGCCGCTCGCTTGAGCTGGCGAATGTGCGTGAAGAACGGGAGAAACTGGTCTGCGACCTGCAAAAAGTCCGCGCTGAACTGCAAGTCGCGCGAAAAAAATTGAAAACGGTGCGCAAATGAATCAATTTGGCCGCCCATCAGCGGAGTGCTTTGACTTTTCGGTCCGGCGTCAAGGTTTTTTCAACTTATTTGAACACTTTCTGACGGGCTGTTTCTAATAGTCGATGTTACTATACAATTTATGCAGAGGCTGCGGCCTACGGATTTCTAGTTCTTCCACGAAATGCACACGATGCGGTTCTTTGAGCAACACGCATCATAGCAAAAAAGTGCTCTGTGGAGTTTTCTTTGGTTTCGGCGTTTTTCTCATCGTCGTTGTCTCCCGGGTCCTGCTCTAACCCCAAAGGGATTCGGTCGGCATCCAATCAATGGAGGTTACAGAATGGCGCAACCCAATTGAGACTGATTTTTTAATCTGACACTATAAATGTTCAGAAAAACTTGCGCCATGGCATTTGAAGTCGGGCAAATGCCATGGCGATTTTATTTTGCGTTTCCTTTGTGTCGAGGGAATTTTAATTGAGAGATATTCCCCGAGAAAAGTCTGAACAGTATCGCGAGCGAAGATACGTGCTCGAAACTTAATTTCCACAAACCAGACTGCCATAAGCCTGATCAATCTCCCTTGCTGGAAGCTCAGGCCAATTGAGACTGATTTTTTAATCTGACACTATAAATGTTCAGAAAAAACTTGCGCTATGGCATTTGAAGTCGGCCAAATGCCATAGCGATTTTATTTTGCGTTTCCTTTGTGTCGAGGGAATTTTAAAAGAGAGATATGTGCTCAAGAAAAGTCTGAACAGTATCGCGAGCAAAAGATATTGCTGCAAAAAAGTTCTAGTTTCCGTTTCCCTGCCCGTAACTCTCAATGCGCCGGACGAACTCAGAAGGTTTCGGCGAAAACAAACGCCGCCCCAGTTGAAACGCCTCTCTCTGCAGTCGCTTGCGCCGGCGATGCACCAGGTCCGCAATCGCTTCCAATTCGCGGCAGTTCAACTCCGCCGTTTTTGAGGCTTCGCCGATCATGAACAAATCGTGGTCGTCCCCGAGCAATTGGCCGAGCTTCTTCATCTGGTCGGCGAGCGACGCGATGTCCTGCTCATCCACCGGCTTCAAAATGCGCAACTGATACCACAAATCCTTCGCGCGCTTGCGCCACTCATGCAGGTCTTCCGGCTTGCGCGTGCGTCCCGCAACTTGAAACGCTTCTGAACCGCGCTTATAAGTCTGCCCGATGCCGCACGCCAAATCGGTCCACGTCAGGTTGCCCACCGGCCATTTTTTTGCGTGACGTTGCGCCGCGCGGAGTTCTGACTGGAATTTTTTTCCGTTGCCGTTGGACTGATGCAACGCCTCGCGCAAGCGCTCCTTCAAAACCCGGTGCAGTTTCATCAACCCCTCGCGAAGCAGTTTGGCGTGGGGTTCATCCAGCAATTTTTCCGCCGTCTGGAGCTGCACCTGGGCATCGCGCTCGTCTGAAAGCCCTCGCGCAACCTTGCGCAGATGGCGCGCATCGCGTTGATAATGGCGGTCGCCAAGTTCATCGCGCACCAACCGCAGCGCCGCGCGGGCCTTCTTCAAATTTTTGCGCGCTTCGTGGACGCGTTCTGCCTTGGGTTCACGCGAGTGGGTGAGGTCGCAAAGAATCCGCTGGACCTGTTTGCGGGCAATGCGCCGGATGCCGTGATTGAGCTTCTCACCTTGTTTGAGTTCGTAGGCCATATCATCCTTTCGCTTGCCAAGTCGGCAATGGCGGGACACCTTGCTGTGGTAAGATAACACAGGGCGGGTCGGTTGTCTTGAGGGCGCAAAATGAAAAAGCACATCGGGATTTTGACTTCCGGCGGCGACAGTCCGGGCTTGAACGCCGCCATCCGGGCCATCGGCAAGGCGGCGCACGGTTCTTTCAAGATGCAGGTCACCGGTTTTCGCGACGGCTTTCGCGGCGTGATGGAAAACCGCACGTTGACGCTCGATGAATCGAGCCTTTCCGGGATCCTCACCGTTGGGGGAACAATTCTGGGCACCAGCCGTGATCGTCCGGACCGCATGCCGATGGGCGGCAAAATCATTGATGCCACCGATGCCATCATCGAAAGTTACGAGCGCAATCATCTCGATGTGCTGGTTTGTCTCGGCGGCGGCGGAACGCAAAAGGCCGCGCTCAAGCTCAAGGAACATGGGCTGAATATCATCACGCTTCCGAAAACGATTGATAATGACGTGGCCTTGACCGATGTGACGTTCGGTTTTGACACGGCGCTGGGAATTGCGACCGAAGCGATTGACCGGTTGCACAGCACGGCACACAGCCATCATCGAATCGTCGTGGTGGAAATCATGGGCCATCGCGCCGGGTGGCTGGCTTTGGGCGCGGGCATCGCGGGCGGCGCGGACGTGATTTTGATACCCGAAATTCCCTATGATGTCGCCAGCGTCGCCCAAGCCATCCGCCAACGCACGCGCGACGGCAAGCCGTTCAGCATTGTCGCCGTCGCCGAAGGCGCAGCTTCAAAAAAAGACGCGGCGATTTACCAGCGGGCTGTGAAAGAAAAGGAAAAAGCCAAAGGCAAGGACGCAAAGAAAAAAGCGCGCGCGGCCATCGCCGAACTTGAACTGCATCATGCCGGGAACACGCAACGCCTCGCGCATCAACTCGAAGAACTCACCCACCTTGAATCGCGCCTGACCATTCTTGGTTATGTGCAGCGCGGCGGCGCGCCTTCCGCCGTGGACCGTCTGCTGGCGACGAAATTGGGCACGACCTGCGTTGATTGCATCCACCAAGGCCATTACGGAGTGATGATCGCCGCGCGCGGCTACGGCGCCGAACCTGTGCCATTGGAAAAAGTTGCCGGCAATCGGCGTGTTGTTCCGTCGGACCATCCCTGGATCCACGCCGCGCGGTTAGTGGGAACGAATTTGGGAGACTGAAGAAAAGCTCCAAGCACCAACATCCAAGCACCAAAGAAGCTCCAATTTCCAAAAAATGCCGCTCGATTTGGATGAGCCTCCCCCGATTGAGTGGACAGTTGGTCCAAGCAGTTGGAAAGTGGCAATGATGAGCAATA
>DASRBR010000376.1:0-4929 GCA_035653495.1 Verrucomicrobiia bacterium | reverse complement strand
GCTCATGATACCGCGCCTGGGCTTCGCTCCATTCCACGCCGAGAAATTCCGTGACGCGCCGCCCTTCCTTTTCCAAATCGACCACGATGTCTTCGTAGCGCGTTTCCAGCCATGCGAGTCCCTCCCATTCGCGCACGATCAGCCACAGGTCCATGACGTCGCTGTAATGTTGCGCGAGTTGTTCGAGCGTGAGCGGATTGGTGTAAGGCTGGTCCTGAAAATAGAGGCTCATCAGGATGTCGCGCGGGTCGCGCAAGGCGATGAGCACGCGCAAGCCCGGAAACAACCGCAAAATCGCCGGCAACCAAAATGTCTGCGACGGGTTTTTATCCAGCAAAACTTTTTCCTTCCCGCTCAGATTCATCTCCAATGTCAAACTCTTCATGTAACGCTCACGCCAGCCTTTGAGTTCTTCCAACGGAATCTCCGTCGCTCCAACGCCAATAAATTCTTTGATGCGATGAAACACAAAGCTCTCGTCGCAAGCGGCGATGGCTGGGTTCGCATCAAGAATTCGCTCCAGCAACGTCGTGCCGCTCCGCGCCGAACCGGTCAAAAAAGCGATCGCGGGAACAGACGCGACTTCGTCAGATGGAAATGCCTTTGCCCACGTTTGCAAAATATTTTTCGGAAGCGATTTTGCCTCGCGAATTTCATTGTGCCGCCGTTCGAACATGGCAGTGCTTGCTTGCGGCTCGACATCGCAACGCCATTCGTCTTTTGCAAGCGCGAGTTGCGCCATCGCTTCATCATGGCGTTCGGTGCGCTCGAGAATGCGCGCCAGTTCGGCATGGCAGGAGTAACGCACGTTGCGCCCGGAAACACCCGCAGCCAGCAGGTCGCGAAGTTGCCTTTCGGCATCGGCCATTTTGTTTTCACGAGCATCGAGGTGGGCGCGAAGATAAAGTGCGGGCGGATAATGCGCATCCAGCGCGAGGCATTCGTCCAGGGCTTCACGGGCTTCTTCAACGCCGCTGGTGCGTGACAATAGCCATGCGAGTTTGATGCGCGCGCCAAGATTTCGCGACTCGAGTTTGACCACTCGCGAAAGGAGGATGCGCGCCTTGCCGTTCAGCCCAATCTTGGCGTATTCACCGGCCAGCCAGAAGATGTAGGAACAATTGCGAGGATCGAGCCGGCGGACTTTCTCCCAAACCTGCGAGGCGAGCTCGAAATCACCGCAATGCACCGCCGCGCGGCCATATTCACCGCCGAATTGCGCGGACTCCTTGAACAGCTCCGCATACAAAGACAATCCCTCTGCATGTCTTTTGGTTTTTATAAGTTGCCGCGCGAGTTGCAACTTGTGCGGGCCTGCCAAATTCATCAAGGGCTTTCTGATAACGTGTTGCCAACAACCGTACAACTTTCACAAAGCTGACGGGAACCGAGCTGTTGGCCCACATACTATTGAACCCTGATGAACTAATCTGCGAGGCAGCGCCTATATCCTGTGTAGGGTTTGGCCGTACAAAATCAAAAATTTTCCTCCGGTTCACAAACGGTAAATATAGGAATTGTGAGATTATGCTTCCCATTTCTGAATATCCTCCAAGAGGTTTATTCGTCGGCGACAGCACGGTAGAAGCGCTTGGTTTGCGTCGCTGGATGAGGGTCGGTAAAATCATTGGAATTTTGATTAAGATTGAACTCCGTCAACGGATGCCAGTTGGTCGGGTTTAAAATGTCGTCGCTATAATCAATTCGATAACGTTTGCCCGGGAAACCCTGAATGTGAAGGGTGAATTTAGAACCATGGAATGCACCGCGAATGGCTGGCGGCGTCTTCAATCGAAAGATGTTTCCGTTGTGTCCGCTGCCGCCGTTAACAGTCGTTCCATATAGATTGAAATCCTTCCCAAAGACAACTCCGGCAAAAGGCCACGCCCCATCCTGATAATTGAAAAATGTCAGGGTGGTGAGCAACCCGCCGGAAGTGATCCTAAAAACTGTCCCATAGCCGGTGCCACCACCGCTCGCGGTTCCGTAAAGAAAACCATCCTTGCCGATTACCAACCGCCCCATGGGCAAGGTCCCATTATTTCCATCGAAAGACACTAAAGTGGTTAGAACGCCATTGGGTGTAATCTTGAAGACGGTTCCGTTGCCGCTCTCACCTCCAGTGTAAGTTGTGCCGTAAAAATTGCCGTCGGTTCCTTTTGCCAATCCAGCCAAAGGCTGGGCGCCGTTGGTGCCATTGAACGATGCCATGGTGATCAATTCCCCATTGGCTGAGATTTTAAATATCGTGCCATTGCTGCCCGCGCCACCGCCGGATGTTGTCCCCCAAAACCAACCCTCTCCGTCTTCTAACAACGTTCCCACCGGAGTCGCTCCATTGTTGCCATTAAAAGATGCCAGCGTGGTGAGAACACCATGCGAGGTGATATTGAACACAGTTCCATTGCTGCCCGCGCCTCCACCATACGTTGTGCCGTAAAAGTTCCCGTCGCTTCCCAATGCCAATCCACACATGGGATTGGCGCCATTGGTGCCGTTAAAGGACGCAAGGGTGGTCACGTCGCCATTGGTGTCGGCCCTGAATACAGTTCCGTCGGCGGCATCGCCGCCATAAAGGGTAGTTCCATAGAAAAATCCATCGGTGCCGGGTTCCAACTCGCAACGCGGGCCCGCTCCGTTGGTTCCATTAAAGGACATTAACGTCGTGAGGTTTCCATCCGGGGTCATCTTGAACAAAGTGCCCATGTCGTTGTGACCGCCGAAATTCATCGCACCGTAAAAATTTCCGTCTTGTCCAAGCGCCAGGGCGTTATTGGGATTGCATCCATCGGCGAAATTCAATGAGGTAAGGCCCGTCAAATCACCATTGGTCGTAATCTTGAATATGGTCCCCACGTTCTGGCTACCGCCCTTCTTGGTGGTTCCATAGAACTCGCCGTCCTGCCCCAGCAACAACGAACCAGACGGATCCGCGCCATTGTAAGTCGGGCCAGTCGAATAAGTAATGGCTGGGTTTGGGAACGCGTTGACTATGGTGAGGTCTCCATTATTTTCGATCCTATATATTATTCCAAAACCATAGACATCTGAGACGCCTCCGACGTCGATTCCATAAAAAAGGCCATCTTTGCCGAGCGTCAATCCTCCCTGCAGCCCGTAAAGTCCATAAAGGGGTGTCACCACGGAGAGGTCGCCATTGGTCGTGAGCTTGAACGCCGCTCCTTCGCCATAGGCGCCGCCGAAGGTTGTTATTCCATAAAAAGAGCCGTCGTTTCCCAGCGCCAAATTGCCGCTTGGGTAAGAGCCAGTGCCGTATGCGGGAAAGTCCGCCAGCTTTGTGAAAATGCCTTTGGTTGTTACCTTGAACGCCACGCCAGAATCGAACCCGCCCCCTGCAGAAGTGGTGCCATAAAGACCGCCGTCGGGGCCAAAAATCACGCCACCGGCAGGATTGTATCCATTGGTTTGGTCCAAAAGTGCAAAAGAAACCAACGTGGTCAGCTTTCCCTTGGTAGTGATCTTAAAGACTGTGCCGCCCTCAAAATACGTTATTGCTTGAGCACTGCCTCCACCAAGGGTGGTCCCATAAAAACTGCCATCATCGCCAACTACAAGTGGCCAGGTTGGCCAGCTTCCGTTGGTCCCATCAAAAGAAAACAGGGTAGTCAAGTTTTCATTGGTGGCGAGTTTGAAAACTGTTCCTCTATGATATTCCCCGCCATAAAAAGTGGTTCCGCAAAGAGACCCATCCTTTCCGAAAACAACGCTGACGGGATCCGCACCGTAAGGAAATGAGGCCAGCGTGCTCAAGTAGCCGTTGGTTGAAAGTTTGAAAACGGTGCCGCCGTCATATTCACCTCCGCCTGGGGTCGTCCCATAAAGAGAGCCATCATTTCCCATGATTAAGCCGGTGTTAGGATAGCTTGGTGGGTCCGAAAAAACGTGCAGTTCTTGAGGACCAGGGTTTTGAGCACACAAAGGGCCGCTTACAAATGAAATCGCCAGCAGAAGCGCAGACAGCTTCTTGGCTTTGACTCGTACTAAATCAAAAGCACACATGATGGAATTTCAGGAATAGGATGGTTTGTCTCCTTCTGGGTTTTTTTCAGATCAAGGGTTCCGTTACGTTTCCTTCCCTTCGCGGACGATTCCCAACTTGTCCATCAATTCGTAAAGCGTGGGGCGGCTGATGCCGAGTTCCGCCGCTACGGAAGTGATTTTGCCATTATGCTTGCGCAAGGCCTGCTGGATCATTTCCCGTTCCAACGCTTCGCGCGCATCTTTCAATGTCGTCGCCTGCGGTGATGAGATGACGTCCTCCAATTCCAGGTCGCGCGCGGTGAGTCGCTTGCCTTCGGCCATGATGACGGCGCGCCGCACGCGATTTTCCAATTCGCGCACGTTGCCCGGCCATTTGTAATGATTGATGGCGCGAATGGCTTCCTGGCCGAACACCAAACTGGACTTGCCGTTGAGCGCGCCAAAACGCTGCAGAAAAGATTGCGCGACCAGTTGGATGTCCGTCTCCCGCGCGCGCAACGGCGGCAAAACAATCTGCACGACCGCCAACCGGTAAAACAAATCCTCGCGAAATGTCCCCGCGGCCATTCCTTTTTTTAAATCCGCGTTCGTCGCGGCGATGACGCGCGCGTCGATCTGGATCGCCTGCCGTCCGCCGACGCGCTCGATCGTTTTTTGCTGAAGAAAACGCAGCAGCTTCACCTGGATGGGCAGCGGGATTTCGCCGATTTCGTCCAGGAACAACGTTCCGCCTGCGGCCGTTTCGATGCGGCCCTTGACCTGCGCGTGCGCGCCGGTGAACGCGCCTTTTTCATGCCCGAACAATTCGCTTTCCAGCAACGTCTCGGGAATCGCGCTGCAATTGAGCGCGATGAACGGGCCGTCCTTGCGCGCGCTACGGTTATGGATGGCCTGCGCGGCGAGTTCCTTGCCGGTGCCGCTTTCGCC